>CAXTRU010000246.1:0-5671 GCA_964246665.1 uncultured Acidobacteriaceae bacterium | reverse complement strand
TTGCTGTACTGCTCATACAACTGGTGCACGCGAGCCACAAGTTGATCGGTTGTGGGCGTGTTTTGCAGCTCGCCACGCGAGGTGCGGACAGTGGCGACAAAGAAGCCGTCATCGTCATTGATCTCGACCGCACGGCCACGCTCGACGCCTTCGACCAGGACGCGAATGTTGCCGTCAGACAAGCGCACGGACTGGACAATATTGCCGATCGTGCCCACGCTGTAGATGTCATCGGCGGTTGGTTCATCGACCGAGGCGTCGTGTTGGGTGGCGAGGAAGATTTTGCGGTCACCGTTGAGTGCCTCTTCCAGGGCGCGCACGGAGGATTCACGGCCCACCACAAAGGGGGCCATCATTTGCGGAAAAATCACCATCTCGCGGATGGGCATCATCGGGAGCTTGCGCTGTGCGCCGTTACTTGGATCGCGTTCTTCGTTCTTCATGGTCCTCCCGGTTAGACGCGTAGGTTACGGTGTTCGATGCAGGGCAGACGATGGGTGGAATTGTATCCGCGCCACGAAAGCTGCTGGTGGCCTTTGCGCGATGCAATGGGAAAGCCGTCATCCTGAACGAAACGAAGGATCTCTGCTTTGAGCCCGGCGGCAGAGAGGTGGCAGCCGGGGCGAAATACAAAGATCCTTTGCGTTGCTCAGGATGACGGCGAGAAAGAGTGTCTTTGCGGAGAAGCTTATCCCGCCTTTTCCAGAAGCACGGGGACGGTGATGTCGCGGGTCTTAACCATCTCCTCGGTGATGACCAGCTCCTTGACCTTCTTGTTGCCAGGCACGTGGTACATCAGGTCGAGCATGAGCTCTTCAAGGATCATGCGCAGACCGCGGGCACCCACCTTGCGCTGCAGGGCTTCGCGAGCGATCTCCTTGATGGCGTCCTCGGTCCAGGTGACCTTGACGCCCTCATAGTCGAACAGGCGCGCATACTGCTTCAGCAGGGCATTCCGTGGGCGGGTGAGGATGTCGATGAGCGCGGCCTCGTCAAGTTCATCCAGAATGCCGAGCACCGGCAGACGACCGACGAACTCAGGGATGAGACCATACTTCAGCAGATCCTGCGGTTCAGCTTGGCGGAGGAGTTCGGTATCGCGCTGAGCGCGAATGGGCGTGACGCCTTTGGCTTCGGGGTCGGCAACCGTCTTGAAGCCAAGAGCCTTTTTCCCGATACGGCGACCGACAATCTTTTCCAGGCCAACAAAGGCGCCACCGCAGATGAACAGGATGTTCGTCGTATCGACGATGGTGAACTCCTGATGTGGGTGCTTGCGGCCGCCCTGGGGCGGCACGTTGGCCACGGTGCCCTCAAGCAGCTTCAGCAGCGCTTGTTGCACGCCTTCACCGGACACATCACGGGTGATGGAGGGGTTCTCGTCCTTGCGACCGATCTTATCGATCTCGTCGATGTAGATGATGCCGGCCTGCGCGCGGGCAACGTCGTTATCGGCAGCCTGCAGCAGCTTCAGGATGATGTTTTCAACGTCTTCACCGACGTAGCCGGCTTCGGTCAGCGTGGTCGCGTCCACGATCGCGAAGGGGACATCCAGCATCTTCGCCAGGGTCTGCGCCATGAGTGTTTTGCCGGAGCCTGTGGGACCTACGAGGAGAATATTGGACTTGGCAAGCTCGACATCGTTGCCGCGCATGCGATTCATCTGGATGCGCTTGTAGTGGTTATAAACGGCAACGGCCAGCTTCTTCTTCGTGACGTCCTGGCCGATGATGTACTCGTCCAGAAAGGCTTTGACCTCGGCGGGCTTGGGCAGATGTTGCGGTGCGGCGCCGGGCTGTGCCTCGCCACCTTTGTCGTCTTCCAGGATGGTGTTGCAAACGGCAACGCACTCATCGCAGATATAAGCCCGCGGGTAGTCTGACGGGGAAGAGATGAGCTTCGCTACGGCATCCTGCGACTTATGGCAGAACGAGCAGCGTAGCGACTCTTCCATGCCCCGGGTGGTTTTCATAGACGGTGCGGCTCCTTAAGGCGAAACGACGAAACGGAACAGGCGCTCGCTCAGTAGAACAACGCTAGTCTACACCTACGAACACAGCCCTGTTTGCTGCCGCAAGTAGCAGAAAGTAATGGCGGATTGGGTACGCTTGAACGCAGAAAACGCCGGCAATGCCGACGTCTTCTGCGATTCCGGTTCATCGGGCTTAAGTGCGTGGACGGTCGATGATGTCATCGACAATGCCGTAGTCCTTGGCCTGGTGCGCGGTCATGATGAAGTCGCGCTCCACGTCGCGCTCGATGCGATCAAGATTCTGACCGGTGTTTTGGCTCATCAGCTTGTTGGTGAGCTCACGAATACGCAGGATCTCGCGAGCGTGGATGTCGATGTCGGTGGCCTGTCCGCCCAGCCCGCCCATGGACGGCTGGTGGATCAGAATGCGGCTGTTGGGAAGGGCAAAGCGCTTGCCCTTCTTGCCGGCCATGAGCAGAAAGGCGCCCATGGACGCAGCCTGACCGATGCAAAGCGTCTGCACATCATTGCGGATGTACTGCATGGTGTCGTAAATGGCGAGGCCGGCCGAGATGGAGCCGCCCGGCGAGTTGATGTAGAGCTGGATGTCCTTTTCCGGGTCCTCGCCGGAGAGGAATAGAAGCTGCGCAATGATCAGGTTGGCAATGTTGTCGTCGATCGGTGTGCCAAGGAAGATGATGTTGTCGCGGAGCAGACGGCTGTAGATGTCATAGGAGCGTTCGCCCCGGCTCGTCTGCTCGAGCACCATCGGTATGAGTCCCATGGGTTCTCTCTTTCGGTTGAGGGTCTCGGTTGGGAAGATCTAACTGGATGGCACGAGGGTATCCCAACCCGCGTACCGGATGCGAGTTGGGAACTCTGGCAGGGAACTAGGCAGCAAGCTTCTCAAACAACTGTGCGCCGGTCTTTTCGCGACGCATTTGGTCGCGCAGACGCTGTAGCGAGCCGTCCTCGGCGAGGCGCTTGCGCAGCGACTCCACCGGCTCACGCGACTGCAGCGAGAGGATCATCAGCTCACGCTCCAAGTCCTCGTCGGTGACGTCGATGTTCTCCTGCTGCGCGATACGATCGAGGATCAGCGAAGCCTTGACTTCGTTGATGGCCTGGTCACGCTGTGCGTCGCGAAGGCGGGGGAAGTCGAGCTGGCGCATGGCCTCGGTGGTCATGCCTTGCTGCGCGAGGGCACGCAGGCCGCGCTCCAGGCGGGCGTCGATCTGCTGTTGAACAAAGGTCTCGGGCACAGGGAACTGGAACTTTTGGATCAGGTCTTCCAGCATCTTGTCGCGGGCCTGGGTTTCCAGCGCGTCTCTTTTGCGGGCCTGGGCGCGTTCGCGGAGCTTGGTCTCAAAATCCTCCCACGAGTCGTGGTTGCCAAGCTGCTTGGCGAACTCCTCGTCGCGCTCCGGATAGGTCTTGCGCTTGATCGACTTCACCGTTACGTCGTAGCTCACCGTCTTACCCGCAAGTCGCTGCTCGCCGAAGTCAGCGGGGTAGTCGACCTCAAAGGTCAGCTCCTGGCCGACGTTGGAGCCGCGCAGGGCGTCGGAGAAGGCCTGCAGCGTGTTCTTGCCGCCAACCTCGAGCAGGAAGTCGTCACCCTTAATCTCAGGCTGGGTAGCATCCGCCTCGGCCGGAGTTTGCGCACCGTCCTCGGTCGTCTGCGCAGTGTCTTTCATCTGGCCCCGGTAGCTGATCTCGGCCCAGTCGCCATCGGCGAGCGGACGCTCCTCTTCAACAGGCTCGATGGTGGCGTGGTGGTCGAGCACCGCGTTCAGCTCTGCCTGGTACTCATCGTCGGTCAGGTTCGAATCCGGGCGCTGCACGGAGATGGCGTCATAGCCGTCGATGGCGATCTCCGGAAGCACTTCAAAGCTCGCCTTAAAGCGCAGGGGCTGGCCTTCCCGGAGCTGCAGCTCGGAGATCTGCGGCTGGGACACGGGCTGCATGGTCTGCTGCTCCAAAGCGGCACGGAAGCGCTCGGAGACCAGGCTGTCCAGCACCTCCTGCTGCACATCCTTCGCGAAGCGGGAGCGGATCAACGACTCCGGGACCTTGCCGGCGCGGAAGCCAGGGATGCGCGCCGTGCGGGCGTACTTGCGGACGACCTTTTGGAAGGCGCGATCCACATCGGCTGCCGGAGCCTCGACCTCGACCGAGCGCAGGAGCTCGGGGTTCAGGGAAGGGCCGTGCTGATGCTGGTGCGGAGCATGGTCGTGGTCATGCGTTTCGGTGGCGGAGGTACCGGCGATGTCTTGGGTTTCCTGCTGGGTGAGGGCGGTCTCTTCCTGCGTTTCGATGGAGGTCAAAGTTGGTCTCTTCCGGGATGAGCGCTGGGATGGCTCGACTTGAGGTAAGGCGATGCGTTCGACGCACGGACGCCGCGGGCTGCGGGTGCCTTGCCACTCCTTTCAGGATACGAGTGGGGGCAAGCGGGGTCAAACGCACAGCAGACTACGTTGCTGGATTGCTATCGCCCGCCCTGAAGGTGAAGATCTCCAGGCGCACCTTCCATTGCAACGTGTCGCCCGGTTGCAGCGTTGTGATCCCCGAGCCTTCAGAATCCTCCCACTCGGTCCCAAGCGCATCGTCATAGTTTGTGTCCGGTCCGATGGCTACCCAGGGCTTGTCCGGTGGCGCGATGATGCGCAGCGCCTTGATGTTTGCCGTCAGCGGAAGGATCCGCAGACCGTAGCCCCAAGTGGTATCGCGAATCTCCGCGATGGGGCTGTTGGCAAGAACTGCCGTGGTGAGGTGGACGAAGGTGTCGTCGATGGCGGTGGTGCCCAACGCCGTGCCGCGGGCGCGAGAAAAGTCCAGGGCGGTGCCGACCACCGGCAGAATGCGCCCTGTCGGCATGCCGTTACCGTGATTGGTCTCCAGGCGACTGGAGGAGGGCAGCACCAGGCTGGCGTGCTCGCGGTCCTTGCTGGGTATGGCGAAGTACGGCAGCCAGCCCACGCCGACCGGCATCGGGCTCGCGCCGGTATTCTGCACGGTGACGGTCAGGTCCATGCTGCGACCCGAAAGATTGACCTGGATCTGGACCGCGCCCGTCGAGGGCCAATTTCCAGAGAACGTGCCGGGGTGGTACACCGCCTCCACGGACTGCCCGTCTAGCACCACATCGCTGTGCCACGAGTCCGCGGGCCGGTTCAGGAGTAACCCGGGGGTCGACAGGGAAGGATTGGTCGCCGATGCCGGAAAGGTGAGGCGTTGACCGGACCAGAGTGTTTGCAGCAGACCCGCGCTGGAGTCCGAGGTTTTGCCGATCAGACGCCCCGCCCACGGCACCAGGAACGCTCCGCCCATGGTGGCGCTTAGGGCGCCGTTGGCGTCCGGGCCGTTGCCGGAGAGCATCGCCGTGGCTTGCTCGATCGGCGGCGACATCAACAGCGGCACTTCGCCATGGCCCGGGATCTGCGCCGTGAGCTGCAGGAGGTTCATGCCGCGACCGGGCAGCAGGGTGGCCTTGATGAACTCCGGCTCACTCGCGATGGCGTCCGGGGTCCGCACAAGCTGGATGACCTCCTCGCCGCCCGGGCCTGTGGGTGGGGGCGGGGGCGCCGGTTGCGAGAGCACCGCCGTCGTGAGGCGGTGAAAGTTGCCCCGGCCGCGCTCCCAGGAGATCGCAACCAGGATCGCGCACAGAAAAGCAATCAGCGGAGGGGTCAAACGTCC
>CAXTRU010000245.1:0-5672 GCA_964246665.1 uncultured Acidobacteriaceae bacterium | reverse complement strand
CCACCAGCCACTAGCCACTGCTCTCATGATTCCCATCCTCATCGTTGACGACGAAGCCGACATCCGCGATTCGCTCGAAGCCATCCTGCGCGAGGAGGACTATGCGGTCTCCACCGCGGGCACCGTGGCCGAAGCGCTCGCGCTGACCCGCGACAGCGACTTCGCCGCCGTGCTGCTGGACATCTGGCTGCCCGACGGCGACGGCCTCGATGCGCTGCCACAGATCCGCGGATCAAAGGTCGACCCGCGCCCCAACGCGCCAGAGGTCATCATGATCTCCGGCCACGGCACCATCGAAGCCGCAGTCCGCGCCACCAAGCTCGGCGCCTTCGACTTTCTCGAAAAGCCACTCTCACTTGATCGCACCTTGCTCGTCCTTCGCAACGCGGTGCAGGCTCACACGCTGCGCGAAGACAACCAGGAGTTCGCCCGGCAGCTCACCACGCATGGTTCCGTTACCGGCGAATCGGTGCCCATCAAGGCGCTTCGCCAGCAGATCAAGCTCATGGCGCCCACCAACGGCCGCGTGCTCATCTTCGGTGAATCCGGCACGGGGAAAGAGCGTATCGCTCGCTTGATCCATGCAGAATCCGAGCGCCGCGAGCGTCCCCTGGTTGAACTCAACTGCGCGGCCATTCCTGAGGACTTCATCGAGACCGAACTCTTCGGCTACCGTCACGGTGCCGGCCCCGGCGGTCCCAACCAACCCAACGAAAAACGCGGTACCTTTGAGCGCGCTGATGGCGGCACACTGTTTCTCGATGAAGTCGGCGATATGAGCCTGAAGACGCAAGCCAAAGTGTTGCGCGCGCTCGACGAGCAACGCCTCTATCCCGTCGGCGCCACAAACCCGGTTCACGTGGACGCCCGCGTCATCGCCGCTACCAACAAGGATCTTGAAGACGAGATCGCGCGTGGCAACTTCCGCGAGGACCTGTTTTACCGCCTCAACGTCATTCCCTTCTTTGTCCCACCGCTGCGCGACCGCAAGGAAGACATCCCCTCACTCGCCCGCGAGTTCCTGGCCGAGTTCGGCCAGCAGTACGGCCGGCCGCGCGTTGAAATCTCCGACTCCGCCATCAATCAGCTGCGCACCTACAACTGGCCTGGCAACGTCCGCGAGCTACGCAACGTCATCGAGCGCGTGCTAATCCTCAACCCCAAAGCCACCCGCATCGAAGTCAAGCATCTCCCCACGCTCGTCCAGCGCACCGACGGCCGCAAGAACGACCGTGATCGAGATGCCCGCGAAGAGTTCTCCACCCTGCAGCAGGCCCGCGAAGCCTACGAGCGCGACTACATCCTCAAAGAGCTCGACCGCACCCATGGCAACATAACGCGCGCTGCCGAGTCGCTCGGCCTCGAACGCAGCCATCTTTACCGCAAGATGAAGGCGCTTGGCATCCAGCTCAGCGAGTAGCGCCGTCGGCAAAAGCGTGCGCCTGGTCGGGTCTGCGTCATGACGGAAAAGGCAGCATTAAATCGCGCGCTCAGCGTATGCGCTGCATGCGAGTTTTCAGTTCGTATGCAATTCAATGGCCGGTAGAGAGACGTCTTACACCAAAGTTGCGGAGCCGACGAAAAACCGGTCCAGCAGAAATAAAGGCGTATCCAAACACATCCATCGCTCTGTAGGATTCGTTCCCAGTTAGGACTCCAATCCTGGTCCTCCTCCTGGAGATGTGCGTGGAACGCAAACTTACGCAGTTGATTGACAAAGCACTTTCGCGCCGCAGCTTTTTAGCGGGCGCGACCGCAACGGTGGCAGGGGGCGTGCTGGCTGGCTGCAGCACACCTGCTGAGCAGATCAGCACACCGACGACCCCCGCTAACCCGGCAGCTCCCACCTACGCGGACGCGGACTACCTCAACTTCGCGTTGAACCTTGAGTACCTCGAAGCAGAGTTCTACCTCCGTGCGGCGACCGGCACCGGGCTCGGCTCTGCGGATACCGGCAACGCCACCAGCAAGACCACCGGTGGCACGAAGGTTCCTCTGACGGGCACCAACATGGCGGTGCAGCAGCAATACCTGTATGAGATTGCACAGAACGAACTCGACCATGTTCGCTTCCTGCGCGCCGCGCTCGGCACCAACGCTGTCCCCGCGCCGGCCATCGAGCTCACCAACAGCTTCAATGCCTTGGCGGCATCGGCAGGCCTTGGCAGCGGCGGGTTCAACCCCTTCGATAGCTACAACGATTTCCTGATCGGCGCCTTTATCTTCGAGGATGTCGGCGTTTCCGCCTACCACGGCGCCGCGACGCTGCTTACCCCCAAGAGCCCGTACCTGGCGCCCGCGGCGGAGATCCACGCCGTGGAGGCTTACCATGCTGCCTCCATTCGCTCGCAGATCGTCGCAACCGATGTCGCTAACGGGAACAGCAATCTCACCAACATCGCCGTTGCTGTGCAAAAGGTGCGCTCCGCGCTGAGCGGTTCCGGTTCCACCACGGAAACTCCTCTCAGCCCGACCACCATCGTGAATGCGTCTGCCTCCACCTCCATCGGCTATAAGCGCACCACCGACCAGGTGCTGCACATCGTCTATGGGCAGCTTGGCACCGGCTACGGTGTGAGCAGCGGCACGTTCTTCCCCAGCGGCCTCAACGGCAACATCAAGATGACTTACTCCTAAGGACGACCCCTCACCATGGCTACACTTGAAACCCAACATCTCGATGAAGTCATCGCTTCCAGCCGCCGCCGTCTGCTCACCTTGGGTGGCGCTGCGCTTGCTGGTCTCGCCTTCACCTCCATCGCCGCCGACGCGCAAAGCACCACCACGCTGACCGACGCCGACTACCTCAACTTCGCCCTGAACCTCGAGTACCTCGAGGCCAACTTCTACACCCTCGCCGCCACCGGCAAAACCATCAGCGGCGCAGGCCTCACCATCACCGGCACAGGGACTGCTGGCACAGTGGTCACCAAGGGCAATAACAACTACGCGTCCTGCCAGGTGCCGTTCAAAAATCCGCTAGTGCAGAGCTATGCGATGGAGGTTGCGACGGAAGAGCAGAATCACGTCAACTTCCTGCACAGCGCGCTCACTACCTCAAGCACCTCGCCAGTCGCTCAGCCGCAGATTGACCTCTACAACAGCTTCAACGCCCTTGCTTCCTTGCTCGGCCTGGGTCTCACTGCCTTCGATCCCTTCGCCGATGACGCCAGCTTCCTGCTGGGTTCCTACATCTTCGAAGACGTCGGCGTCTCCGCCTACACCGGCGCGGCTCCCGCACTCACGAGCAATCAATTCCTGGACGCCGCCGCCGGCATTCAGGCCGTCGAGGCCTACCATGCCGGCCTGATCCGCACCACCCTCTACGGCCTGGATCAGACCACGAACAACATCGCCGGTGCCGGGCTGACGAACGCTCCCGCGGGCACGTTGCGGGCTGTTGCCACTGCCATTTCGCAGCTGCGGCGCACCGTGGATGGCTCCAATACCACCAGCGCCACAGCAGCCCAGGGCAATGACATCGGCCTCGGAACACAGATGGTCGCCCTCACCGGTACCTTAGCCAACCTCACAGCCTCCACCCTTGTGGACGCTTCCACAACAGGCTCCATCAACGCAGCAGGCAGCACTGGCACGGCAGGCTCGCTGGTCTTCTCGCGCACGGCAGCCGAGGTGCTTCGCATCGTGTACGCCAGCCCCGCCGGCACCCCAGGCGGCTTCTTCCCCAACGGCCTGAACGGCAACGTCAAGTAAGCGCCGCTGCACACCCAGGCAAACCAAAAGCAACAACGAGGAGCGACCCGAACGGTCGCTCCTTGTCGTTTCGCCCAACTCTAGGCATGACCAGCAAAGAAGCCTGGGACGCAAAACGCAGATTCCCTACGGGAATGACAACAAAGAAAGCCACACGATCCGCACTAGGCACAGGCACCGAGCACCGACCACCAGCCACCGAGCACCGCGAGCACCAGGCCACCGAGCCTTCCCGTTCGGCACAGTTCTACGCGGACAATTCGCTCGCCACAGCCAAGCGCTCCGGCAAAGCAACACTTGCTGCGAAGGCCATAAGCCCCAGAAGCGCGACCGCACGCACCGCTCCTTCCACGTAGAACTCCGGACCCGACTGCGCATGCACAAACGAGAGCGGCGCCAGAACAACGGCCAGGAACGCGAAGGGCAGGAGGTACGAGCGTACATCCTCGCCGGCTCTGGCCTGCTCCACACATTGCTACACCATCCAGCCCCACGGAATGAGCATGCTGACTAGCGTGTAGTCGTACGACGTGGGAGGTAAGAGCACCGTTGCGCACGCCAAGAACAACAACTGGTTCAATCGGGGCAAACGAACGACGCGCCCCAGAAACAGCGCGGAACACACAACCGCAGCGGCGGCAAAGTACCAGTCCAGCGCATGCGGGTAACGCAATACCCCGCCCAAGGTGCACTGCTTGATCAAGCCGAACACAGAATGATCTGTGCCGATGCCGCTCGGCAAATACGTATTGGTGGTGATCAGGCCCCAGCGCTGAATGCCCAATCGAATCTGCTGCCAGGCGAAGCCGATGTCCGGGCTTAGACATCGCAGGCCAAGCAGAGTAACGACTCCAGCCACGCCGAGGCCCAACGCCATCTCGCCAAACCGGCGAGGCTTCAAGAACAACGCCAGAAACAGCAGCGGGTAGAGTTTCACCGAACCCACCGCGCCGAACAGTATTGCCGCGCCGCGGTATCGCCCACGCGCAAAGCACGTCACGCCCAGCGCAACGCCTACCCAAAGCAGGCTCTCGATGTTGCCGCGCTGGAGCGCAAAATACAGCGGCCAGCCAAACAGCGTCACGGAAGCAAGGAGGGTGAACGCTGCCCCGCGCGAGATACCCAGACGGAGCAGCTTGGCCCGGAAGCGCCACCCAACCGCAGTGTTTACCCCCAGGACAGCCAGGGCGAACACCGCGAACCCCGTTGCGCGGTTGGTCAACAGAACAATGCGATAGAACGGGTATAAGACGAAGATGGCGGGGGCGGGGTACACCCACGGAAACACCGGCAAGGTGAAGAACTGCGGCGTATGCAGGTAGGGAAACTGCAGCGTGTAGTCCACGAAGTCGAAACCCGGGTAGTACATCCACAAATAGCTCAGCCCCGGCTTACCCTGGCGCAGGTATCCCACCGCCGCATCGAGCCAACTTCCCAGAGCAAGCGCCAGAACAAGAGCAACAAACAGCACCAGCGGTTTGGGTAGCCGCTCCACACGATCCGCATCCATCATCCGCGGATGATAACGGAAGTCCAAGCAGGATGTTCGACAGCGAAACGGCGTGGCTTTTCGACGGACGGTGTGCGCCAGATGCAGGCGCAAGTACAACGTCCACGGCGCCTCCCGCTACAATCCCTCACGATGCGTATCCTTCTCCCCGGCGGCTCCGGCCAGGTTGGGACCCTTCTAGCCCGGCACTTGCATGCAGCCGGTCACGAGATCGCCGTTCTTTCCCGCACGCCCGAAACCCAAACACATCATCCGTGGCGCACGCTCGCATGGGACGGCAAAACGCCTGGGCCCTGGGTCGCCGAACTCAACCAAGCCGATGCCGTCATCCATCTTTCCGGCCGTTCGGTGAATTGCCGCTACACGCCGGAAAACCGCCGCGCTATTTACGACTCACGCACGGAGCCCACACTGCTGCTCGGGCGCCTCATCGCCGACTCACCTACCC
>CAXTRU010000244.1:0-5714 GCA_964246665.1 uncultured Acidobacteriaceae bacterium | reverse complement strand
CATCATGGAAGTGGTGCCCCGGCCCCGGCAACACATTGAGCTTGCGCCCTCCGAAGGCGGCTGTGTGCCGCTCCGCCCAGCGATGAACCTCATTCCCTTCCGGCAACGGCCACCTCCGTACTGCTTACCTCGGCGCCGGAGCTATCCAGAACCTTGGGTTTTGGCGGCGGCCTGCGGCGGCCCGCGCGCCGCTCACGCCGCAACGTTTCGCCCGCTTCGATCTCATAGCGGTAGTGATCCAGGATGCGCTCCGGCGTCCACAGCGCCCAATGATTCGCCTTCTTGGCATGCATGCGCTTGATCTGGATGTCGTCCATCTGCCGCATCAGGCGTCGCAGTTCACTGTAGTGATCCTTGAAGTCGCTTTGCTCGTCTTCGATCAGCATCTGGAGATCCACATACACCGGCTGCGCCCACTCGTAGAACGTGTGCCACACGTCGTAGACGTCCAGGTGACCCTTCTTGACCAACAACCCAAGGTGGTCATAGAAGTCCAGCACCTCGAACGCCGCGATGGGCGGATCGTTCATCTCCCACGGCAGCAGAACCTCGCCATCCGTGCGCGTCCCCGCCAAACGCCTGCGCGCGGCGACAAAGACTTCACTCAGAAAAAAAGTGAGCTGCTTCTCAAGATTGTCGACCGAACGGTACGCGCGCTCATGCTGCAACTGTCGCCCTGCATATGCAATGGCCCCGCCGCTGGTCACCACCAGCGCCGCGTTGGCGATTGCTTGTACCGCTGCCCAATCCATCAAAACCCTCATCGCCCTGTCAGATGCAGCAAAGCCGCAACGGCTGTTTTTCCGCTGCGGCTCTGAATCGTAAAAGTGAAGCCAAACTTTCTTAGTTCCAGACCGTGCTGGCCTTGATCTGCTCCACGTTGAACACCTGATCCGGTTCTGACTTTTGTAGCTGTTGCGCAAACTGCTGGGCCTCTTCCAAGGTCGCGAACAAGCCAGACGCATACACGCGTCCACCGCGCGAGCCTTCACACCGCCACAACATCTCCGCAGCCCCTGCTGAGCCCATGCCCAGGTTGAAAGAGATCGCCTGCGGCCAAGCCTGATCGGTCCCCTGTCTGTATTTCGACTTATTCATGTCTCTACCCCCAGTTCATCCTGTGACAAGTGTTCGTGCTCTCGTGCCCTACTGCATTAGACCCATCTGTCGCCCAAGCGATTCGGTACGCAAAAGGGGAGGCCGCGATCGACCTCCCCCTCTTTGCGTCCGCCCAACATCGCCGACGCGCTTCTTTGCGTCGCGAAGCGCTTACTTTTCAGCGTCCACGTACTCGGCGTCGATCACGCCTTCGTCCTTGGTCTGGTTATCGGCAGCTCCCGCGCCGGCTGCAGCACCGTCCGTCGGTGGGACACCACCACCAGCAGCCTGCGCCTTATAGAGCGCCTCCGCCAGCTTATGGCTTGCCGCGGTCAGGCGCTCGCGAGCCGCGTTCAGCTCGGTCGCACTCGGGTCGCCGGTCAGCGTGGACTTCGCATCCGAGAGCGCTGATTCCACATCGCCCTTGGCCGCTGCGTCCACCTTCTCGCCGCCCTCACGCAGCATCTTCTCGACGTTGTAGACCATGGAGTCGAGCTGGTTGCGTGCCTCGATCTTCTCCTTGGCTTCCTTGTCCTCAGCCGCGTGCGCCTCGGCCTCGCGCGCCATGCGCTCAACCTCTTCCTTGCTCAGACCCGAAGAGCTCGTAATCGTGATCTTCTGGTCCTTGCCGGTTGCGTTGTCCTTGGCCAGCACGTTCAGGATGCCGTTCGCGTCGATGTCAAAGGTGACCTCGATCTGGGGCATGCCGCGCGGGGCCGGCGGAATGCCACCCAGCTTGAACTTGCCCAGCGTCCGGTTCTGCGCCGCCATCGGACGCTCGCCCTGCAGCACGTGGATCTCGACCTCGGTCTGGTTGTCCGCAGCCGTCGAGAACGTCTCCGACTTCTTCGTCGGGATGGTGGTGTTGCGCGGAATCATCGCCGTCGCCACACCGCCCATCGTCTCGATCGCCAGCGTCAACGGAGTCACGTCCAGCAGCAGCAGATCCTTCACGTCGCCCGCAAGCACACCAGCCTGCACCGCCGCGCCGATCGCCACAACCTCATCCGGGTTCACACCCTTATGCGGTTCCTTGCCGAACAGGTTCTTCACCAGGGCCTGGATCGCCGGCATACGGGTCTGGCCGCCGACCAGCACGACCTCGTCGATTTTGCTCGCGTCGATGCCCGCATCCTTCATGGCCTGCTTGCAGGGTCCAACCGACTTTTGCAGCAGGTCGTCGACCAGCGACTCCAGCTTGGCGCGGCTCAGCGTACGCACCAGGTGCTTCGGTCCGGAAGCGTCCGCCGTGATGAACGGGAGGTTGATCTCCGTCTCCTGCGCGGTCGAAAGCTCAATCTTCGCGCGCTCGGCCGCATCCTTCAGCCGCTGCAACGCCATCTCGTTGCCCCGCGAGGTCAGGTCCAGACCCGACTCCGACTTGAACTCCGAGATCAGCCACTCCACGATGCGCTGGTCCAGATTGTCGCCGCCCAGGTGCGTATCACCGTTGGTCGACTTCACCTCGATCACGCCATCACCGACCTCAAGGATCGAGATATCGAATGTACCGCCGCCGAAGTCGTACACGGCAATGGTCTCGTCCTTCTTCTTGTCCAGGCCGTAGGCCAATGCAGCCGCCGTCGGCTCATTCACAATGCGCTTCACGTCCAGACCGGCGATCTTGCCTGCGTCCTTGGTCGCCTGGCGCTGCGCGTCGTTGAAGTATGCCGGAACCGTGATGACGGCCTCGGTCACGCTGGTGCCAAGGTAGTCCTCCGCAGCCTTCTTCAGCTTCTGCAGGATCATTGCCGACACCTGGGGCGCCGTGTACTCCTTGCCCTGCGCCAGCACCGCCACGTGGTCGCCCTGCGGGACCACCTTGTACGGCACCATCTTCATCTCGTCGTTGACTTCGTTCTGCCGGCGACCCATGAAGCGCTTGATCGAGTAGATCGTGTTCTCCGGGTTGGTGATCGCCTGGCGCTTGGCCACCTGCCCCACCAGCCGCTCGCCGTTCTTCGTGAACGCCACAATCGACGGCGTCGTGCGGCCGCCCTCTTCGTTGGCGATCACCTTCGGCTCGCCACCCTCCATCACGGCCACGCAGCTATTTGTCGTGCCGAGATCGATTCCAATAATCTTTGCCATCTGCCTTGCTCCTCCGTCGTAAGCCTTTCGCGGCCACCGCCGCGCAACCTGTGACCCTCTCACTCTTGCATGTGAGTGAGTTACTGTCAACCAATATGATGCGCGGGCTCGTTACGGGATGCAGCACGCCAACTCTTCACACGCGCTGCGGCGAGCAACCCCATGGCGTCCCCCGTTTAGGGAATGGCACGAAAGTCGCAACGCTGCCATACTTTCCTCATCCTGGACTTCCCCAGCGACTTCAACAAAGCACTAACCGGGCCCGGAGCTCCATATGTCCCTGCACTCTCGCCTCCTCCGCGCAGCTGTTTGCGCCAGCCTTTCGCTTCCACTCCTCTTCGCCGCGGGCTGCTCGGACGACGGCACCCTGACCACCGGCACAAGCAACATCACCCCGGCCAAGGGCAACTGGCAGATCAGCTCCTCAGCCACCGCCGCGGCCAAGCTCCCGGTCATCTCCGGCGAGCTCACTACCCAGGCCGGCACCACGTCGGGCATCCTTCACACACAGTCCAGCACCGCCTGCGTCGCGCCCACGACACCCTTTGAGGTGTCCGGCAAGGCCGACAGCAACAACCTGCTTACCCTTACCGGTCCCGTCGCCGGCGGAACCCTGACCGTCTCCGGCACGCTGGCGGCGGACGGCAAGTCGCTCTCCAGCGCCACCTACAACGTGGTGGGCGGCTCCTGCGCGCTCGCGCAGAAAGTGCAGGCCGTCGCCCAGGCGTTCTCGCCCATGCAGGGCAACTACGCCGGGGCCTTCGCCGACGCCGACGGCAACATCGCCCAGGTCACCGCGAACCTGTCGCAGTCCACCACGCCGGATGCGAACGGCAACTTCACACTTGCCGGCACCGCCACGGTGGCCAGCAACCCGTGCTTCCCTGCCGCACTGACCCTGGCCAACACGGAGGTCACCGGCAACACCTTCACCTACACGCTGACCCCCGCCAACACCACGAATGCTAACGGCAACAGCGTCACCGCCTCCGGCACGTTCTCAACGGATGGCGGCACACTCACCATCACCAGCTGGACCAGCACCGGCACCTGCGGCGCCGACACCGGCATCCAGTCCACCATGAGTCGCCAGGGCAGCTAACCAGCAGCTCTGTTCCACCGACCAGCAATCCTGTCCCGCCGAGATCCTGCACCGAACTGATCGTCATCCTGAGCAAAGCGAAGGATCTCGGTATTCAGGCAGCCACTAACCGTAGTGGCAGATCTGAACTGAAAGAGAATGGCCCGCATCTGCGGGCCATTCCTTTCAGCAAGCACAACAACCTACCGCAAACTTCGCGTCACCAACGCCCCAAGCCGCTCCATGCCCGCCACCAAACGCTCCTCCGGCACCGCCGAGAAGTTGAAGCGCCCATGGTTCCGCTGCGGCTCACACGCATAGAACGGCGCACCCGGCACATACACCACCTTGGCCTCCGGTAGCGAGCACTCGAGCATAAACGCCGCTGTATCGAAGCCCTCCGGAAACGACAGCCAGGTGAACAAGCCACCCTCCGCGCAGGTGTACTGCACCGACTTCGGGAACTCCGCATCCAGCACATCGAACATCAGCTGGCGCTTGCGGCGGTACGCCGTGTTCACGCCGGCGATGTGCTCGTCGATCGGGTAGTCGCGCAGGAACTTCGCCGCCGCCATCATGTTTAACGTGCTGCACTGGGTATCCCCGGCCAGCTTCAGCCGGGCGAGCTTTTGCCACACCTCACCGCCCGCCACGGCCCACCCCAACCGCATGCCGGGCGCCAGGATCTTCGAAAAGCTGCCCAGGTACACTACCCGGCCTTCGGTATCCATGCTCTTCAGCGTGGGCAGGTGCTCGCCCTCAAAGCGCAGCGGTCGGTACGGCGAGTCTTCCAGCACCAACACATCGAACTCGTTCGCCAGCTCCATCAGCCGCTTGCGGCGCGGCAAACTCATTGTCACGCCAGTCGGGTTCTGGAAGTCCGGCACGGTGTAGATCATCTTGACGCGGCGGTTAGCCCGCAGCACAGCCTCAAGGTGATCAGTGTCCATCCCCTGGTCGTCCATCGGCACGGTCGCATACACGGGCTCAAAGACGTTGAAGGCGATCGTGGCGCCCAAAAACGTGGGGTCTTCCACGACGACCGTGTCCCCTGGCTCCAGCATCATCTTGGCCACCAGGTCCAGTCCCTGCTGCGCCCCATGGAGCACCAGCACGTCGTCCATGCTGCAGGGCGTACCGTCGGCGTTCATGCGAGCGGCAATCAGCCCCCGAAGCTACGGAATGCCCTCGGTGACCGTGTACTGCAGCGACCGCGTCGCCTCCTCGGTCAACAGCCGGTCATAGATCGCCCGCAACTGCGCCGCCGGAAACAGCGTCGGATCCGGAAATCCACCCGCAAACGAGACGACCCCGGGGTCCGTTCCATGCCGCAACAAGTCTCGGATCGCGGACGACTGTACCTTCTGCACTCTTTGGGCGAACTCCACGTTGGGCCTGCCCTCCTTTTGGCATTCTAGTGTCTGCGATGCGCCCACTGTGGATC
>CAXTRU010000243.1:0-5782 GCA_964246665.1 uncultured Acidobacteriaceae bacterium | reverse complement strand
GAACATGTGACAGTGCTCTTCGGAAGATCTTTCTGGGCATTACTGATTTCATGCTCAGCGTGCTCGGTCCTGATCATGAGCACCAGCCACGTCTGGACCCCTACATGGAACTGGCCATCATCGCCGTCGTCCGTGGCATGGTGACAGAAGGTCTGAACCAATACCCGGCAGACTGGAAGGTGTCTCAGCAAACGCTGGCGAACATCGTGAGTTGGGGTCTGTACGGCGCCGCAAGGGGTTGGATCGACTCGCCTCAACGACGACCCGCGGAAGAGATCGCCAACGGTGTGACCGCCTTACTCGCCCCCCTCGTGCATCCGGGCTAACCGGCAGTCGCAACGAGCTCGTGAGGACTGGCTCTTTCCATGAAGCCCTCAACATCCGCGTTTGACGAATCGCCCGCGCTTGAGGATCCGTACTGCGGCCAAGTGGGGGACGGTTCAAGAAAGGGAAATATCCGTACGCTAAGGACCGGAGCCGGTGTCAGGAGGGTTTGTTGAATCAAGCAGCGGGTTTGAGGATGGCGCGGTAGAGGGTTGACCGGGCGATATGGAAGCGGGCGGCGATCTCGGCGACGGGGATTTCGGCCGATCTGAGCAGGGCGCGGATCGTCCTGATCTCTTTGGGTGTGAGCTTTGGCGGCTGGCCGCGGGTGCGGCCGCGGGCGCGGCAGCGGCGAGGCCGGCAACAGTTCGCTCGCGGATCAGATTGCGCTCGAACTCGGCGAGGGCGGCGAAGACCTCAAAGACGAGGCGGCCGGCCGGTGAGACGGTCTCGACCTTTTCGGTCAGCGACTCGAAGTTGATCTTTTGTTTTTCAAGATACGCGACCAGATGTACCATCGGCGAGGCTCCGGCCCAGGCGTTCCAGACGCCAGACGACGAGCGTATCTCCATCGCGCAGGCTTTTGAGACAGGCTTCGAGCTGCGGGCAAGTGGACTTGCCACGCTTGCGGGTGAGGGCATTCATCCCCTGTCAGCCGAAAACCGCAGGCAGGAGAAAACTGATGGCACTGCGTCAGCGCTCCCTGAACCATGGAGCGGCCCAATTGCGCTGCGATCTCGAGCTAGCCGATAGGGATACCAGCTAGCTTCGCAGAAGTGACCGGATTAGGAAGCGCTACGCGACGGCGACACGCTTGTCGTCTGGAAACTGGATCGGCTCGGCCGCAGCGTCAAGCACCTGGTAGACCTGGTGGGCCAGCTTCACAAGCAGGGTGTGCAGTTCAAGAGCCTTACCGATTCCATCGACACCGCCACGCCATCGGGACGCTTCTTCTTCCATGTCATGGCCAGTCTGGCGGAAATGGAGCGCGAGCTCACGGTCGAACGAACTCGCGCAGGGCTCGAAGTTGCCCGGCAGCTCGGCCGGAAAGGAGGACGAAAACGGCAGATGACCGAAAGCAAAATCAAATCCGCAAAGAAACTCCTCTCCAGTGGAGTGTCCCCACGGGACGTCGCCACCAACTTCGGAGTCTCTGTCCCTACCCTCTACCGGTGGATTCCCGCCTCAAGCCACCTTGCGCCAGATGCCTTGCCGAAGCGCCAGTGCTGTACGCAGCACAGCAGCCGGGATTCGAAGCTCAGCTAATAGCCCGCAACCGCTCGGCTGTAGTCGTCGACTGGGAGGAACCGCACATGCAGCTGGTTTACTTCCTTTCCACCTGCCGCTTGAGAGCCGTCACCCATTTCAGATCCGCATCTTGCAGCTGCTGCGAGGAGAAGAACTTCTCCATCCATGGACCTTCCATGGATTCATCGATGGCTACCTTTGTTCGGTCCGGTGCAAGTGCGGTCAACGTCCATAGATGCACGGCTTTAGCGGTATAGGCTTTTCCGGTCCAGCTGAGCCGGTATGGTGGTTGAAAGCTCCGTACTTCTGCATGAATCTTTGTGCCGCCAGTTGTCCAAACGACCGAGGAACCTAGTGAGAGCGACGGACCGCTTACGGACTCAATGCCCTGGTGCCACCTCGGCCAAGAGGGCAAATCAACCAGTACAGCCCACACCCGTTCGGCTGGAGCCTGTACCTCGACCTGCACATGCGCCATGACTGGTGCAGCATCGTCGATAGAGCCTTCCGCGGCGAGGCGATTGAGATCGGCCATCGGCTTTCCGCAACCTGTCAGAGCAAGAGTGAACCATCCAGCAATCATCCCTTGGCTAGCTTTCGCAGACCAGTTGCGTCCCCGAAACGTCATGACTCTAGAGTAGCTGAACGTTAGTACATGACAACAACCATGGTCGCGGGAAGTTGGTCCCGTATGCTGTCACAAATGGTCGTTTTGGCGATTGCGCATTTTTGACGCTAATAAGAATCATAGGTAGCGACCCGCTTCCATCTTCAGAACCCATGTACCCTCCATCTCGCCGATTACCTCGAACACCTGCTCTCTACAAGGATCGCTCTTATGCGTCATCTTCGCGCTACGCTCCTGCTCTGTTCCGTTGCACCTGTTCTCCATGCCGCCTCGCCCATCAAAGTCCCTCTCACGGCCGAGCGCTGGCAGCCCGTTCAAGACGTGAACAACCCCGAGAAGACCGATGTACGTTTCATCGGTCACGAGGGCTTTCCACAGGGAGCCATCGTCCTCAAGAACGGCTCTGTCGTGCTGAACGGTCTCAGCTTTCGCGACGGAACCATCGAATTCGACATGAAGGCGACGGCCCAGGACATTCCCGGTATTCAGTTCCGCCGTCGCGGCGAGTCCGGCCATCAGGATGCCGAGGAGTTCTACCTGCGCAGCCTGCCTGAGTGCCGCGCTTCCAACGACTGTATCCAGTACGTGCCCGTGATCCACGGCTTCATGCTTTGGAATGTGTACCCGCAGTACCAAACACAGGCGCCCATCCTTGACGGCTGGAACCACTACAAGCTTGTCGTGAGCGGCCACCGCATGAATGTCTACATCAATCGCTCGCCAGAGCCCATACTCGCTATCGGGAATTTGGAAAGCTCCTCCACCGAGGGCCTCATTCAGCTGCGCGGTCCCGCGGTCTTCGGAAATCTCACTATCACCCCAGGTGCCGTCGAAGGCCTCAAGCCGCAGCCCACAACGGACCCCGCCGCTAAGGATGCCGGTATGGTGCGCCTGTGGCAGCTCGGTCCGCAAACCCCCGTCCGCCCCGGGCAGGATCCTGCGTACTCCGAAGCACCCTCCGGCACCAACTGGAAGCCCGTGACTGCCGACCACTCCGGCCTCATCAATCTCAACCGCGAGTACCAGCTTGTCCTGCAACCGACAGCGCTCACCTGGCTTCGCACCACAGTAACCTCATTGACCGCGCAGGACAAACTCGTCCAGCTCGGCTGGCTCGGCCACGCCTGGGTCTTCGTGAACGGAAAACTCATAGCTCAGGGAAAGAACTACTACTACCCTGAAAGCGAACGTCGCGCACCCGATGGTCGCCTCTCCCTCGAAAACGGTAGCTTCTACATTCCCCTGCAACAAGGTGCCAACCAGATCACCCTCGCGCTTAACAACGCCGTGCACGACGACTCCAAAACCATCAACTACTACGGCTGGGGAGCGATCCTGCGCTTTGCAGATTCTAAAGGTCTCCATCTGTCCAACCCACGAAGGCCTTGATGCAATGGCATCTTTAGCTACCCTCAGGTCTGAAGGGTGTAGCAATACTTTCGCCCACTGAGAAGTCAGCGTCCATAGTCCCTAGAAGCGCCCGTTGTGGAAGGTTAACTGGCCCGGCGAACGCAGAGGCGGGACTCCTGCCGGATCGCTTCCCACGGTGTGACTTCGCGGTACCGGGCCAGCGGCAGCGGCCTAAAATGAGGACATGTTCGAACATCTCCGAGTGGACCGGTCCCGATCGGTAGCTTCAGCGACAACAGCCCAGAAGCTCCTATCCAAGACCCTCGCTTGTCACTGGTGCTTCGCGTAGGATCGGGGCAGGTGTGGCTCGCGACCGTTGCAGTAATTGCCGCAGCAAGTTGAAGCGGCAACAGATGAGAATCCGCGAAGCGGCTCGACTATTTATAAGCATGAGCTGCTCTGGGACGATTGTCTCAGGATCTTCGGTGCAGGCGTGCTTGTAAAATTCAACCGCATTTGAGAAGGCGAGGGTCATGAGATTGAGCGCTGAGATCGTGTCTGGGGAGCAGTTTGGGTCGAGCGGTTTTCACGGAGCTGGAGAAGGTTACGCGAAAATTCGCAGCTTCTTTGCTGCCGTTTGCGCAATCGCAATGTTGCTATACCCGTGGATGAACCTACTTTTAGCACACCATCACCCAGGGACTGGGAGGTCTGGCCGTGCCTTGATAGAAGCTCTGTCGGTCACAGCCATCTGGACAACGGCAGTGATGACGTATGCCAGCACCTATCGCAGGCTTGGGCGTTTGATCGCGAAAGGCGGCGAAACGGCGATCGAACTAGACAAGGTGCGAAGCGACCTTTCTTCGTTCGCTGTAGGCGCCGGTCTCTTGGGAATGCTCGTTTGGTGGAGTGGCGTTGTCTCTGCTCGACTATGAAGATTGTCCGTACAGAATTTGACGACTTCTCCCTGATTCGCCGGCAAGCTCTGTTTTGAGTCCGTCACACGCCGACGCAGCTCCAATCGCCTGAACTGGCTCAGGTCGCTTACAAGCGTTTCGCTGCAGAAATCATCATTAACGTTCGTTTGTGCCGAGGGTCGGATTACTGGAAGAAGGCGACATCGTTATTGATCAGGCTCGATGAGCGCATTGGGGACTTGACGTCAACGCAGATGTATCCATAACGAGAAGCGCGTTTTGCGGGATTAAATAAGGAGTGTCAGGTCGGGTAATTTTGATCTTCACCTCCGCACGAGTGGTCATGAGGGATGTTTGCACTTCGTTATCAAGCTGGTTGTGCGGGCCCATTCCAGACGGGTCTCTTCTGACACATTTCTTACACTTCTGACAGCGCCGTACTTGGTGAGTAGTGCCATCATGCCAGCTCGCCGTATTGCGAACCGCATATGGGAGTGCTGTCTGTCCCTACCCGTGTTGCAATTGACAGGCGTGCCCGCGCGGTATCAATCGTCAGCTCCGCTGACAGGGCGTTCACTTGCCGCGTAGGGCATACTCCGGGATCGCATCCCGAATGGCGGCAAGCGTCGCCGGAGACAGCAGTAGCGGCGAACGAAGTGCCTGAACAAGGCGCTCGACTGTGCGTGCCCCACCAGCGGAATGATGTCCTGCCCCTGGCTTGCAACCCATCCGATTGCAGCCTGCGCGGTGCTGATGCCGGCCGACGCCGCCACTTTGTCCAGTGCCTCCGCAAGACGCCTATTGTGGGCCAGGTTTTCACCCTGAAAACGAGAGTAGAACTTTGTCGAATGTACCCATCCCCCTCGCCGTTGCTGCCGGTCAGGAGTCCCCGGCTCAACACACCATAGGCCGTAACCCCGATCCCAAGCTCCCGGCATAGCGGAGGCACGGCGCGTTCGATGTCGCGAGACATCAGGCTATATTCAAGTTGTAGAGCGGTGAGGGGATGAGTGGCGTGACCCCGACGGATGCTTTCGGCGTCTTAAGTTGGTAAGACCGACGTATCGAACATAGCCCTGCTGAACCAATTCGCCGATCGCGCCGACGGCATCTTCGATAGGCACCGCTGGATCGTGGGTCACCTGATACAGATCGATGTGGTCGGTCTTTAATCGCTTCAGGGAATAAGCCAACGAGTTTTTCAAAACGGAAGGCCGGTTATCAAGTCCAAGAAATGCACCGTCCGGACCACGCTGCGCGCCCGCCTTCACCTGAATGAATGCCTTATTGCGTTGTCCGCTCAGGGCCTCGCCCA
>CAXTRU010000242.1:4318-5809 GCA_964246665.1 uncultured Acidobacteriaceae bacterium | reverse complement strand
CTGTGTACGGGCCGTTTCGCGTATCGGTGGCGCTGATCATGTGGGCCTTCATCTCAGGTTTATTGCTGCTTGCCGGGGCGTATGTGACCGCGACACGGCATGCATTGCGGGAGACGCGTGCGGAAGAGGCGAGTGCGGGGGACGAGCCTGAGACGGTGAGGTAGAACTACCGCTGGTGGAACGCGAGCGTGACGATGTCGTTCGGTTGCGGCCCGGCGGGCAGCCTGGTGAACAAAGTGGGATCGCCATTGCTGGTGCGGATGACGGCGACATCGCCGGAGCCGGAGTCGGCGACCAGCAGCAGGTGCTCATCGGCGCTCAGGGCCAGCGCATCCGGGTGCGAGCCTGTGCGCACGCTGGCTACGGTGCGGCCGTCGTCGATGGAGTAGAGATTGATGGAATCGGAGCCGAAATCGGAGATCCACAACGTGGAGTTGTCGCGGCTGATCAGTGCCGAGGACGGCTGCATCACGCCGGTGTAGGTGTTCTCCACTTCGTTGGTCCATGTGGACATCTCGGACAGGCTATTGCCGTTGAAGTTGGTCGAGAAGACTTCGCCACCGTCCGGCTTCACCGCGAGATGCGTCGGTGTTTTGCCTACATCCAGCAGCGACAGCATGTGGTCCTGCTGCAGCGAGGCATCCTGCCTGCCGCGCCACGAGTCGGGCGCTGCGGCGAGCCACACCGCCATGACCTGATGCGCACCGGAGCAGGCGATGAAGGCCTTACTGGAGTCCGGCAGAACGGCAACGTCCGTGGCCCCAGGGCATCCATTGAACACGCTGCGCAGGCGCAGGGGATGACGCTGGTCGTCCGCGGCCACGGTGAAGATCGAGATACTGCCCGCAATGCGGTTGCTGACGACAACGGAGCGATTGTCCGGCGTGACGACCGCCACGCCTGGGCCTTCGCCCGTGCCCGCGACGGCGATCTCGCGGCGCTGCTCGAGGTCGAGCACCGAGACGGTATTCGAACCTGAGTTGGCGACGTAGGCGCGGCGGCCATCGGGCGCCACACTGATAGCGTAGGGCGCATGGTGTACGCCGATGGTGTGCACCACGTTGTTTTGTGCGGCGTCAATCACGCTCACCGAGTCGCTGCCGGAGTTCACGGCGTAGACCTCGCGACGCTTCGGGTTGACGGCGAGACCTGTGGGGCGGCGGCCCACCTGCAGTGTGCGGTCCTGGCGCACGTTGACCAGGTCGAGCACGGTGACGGTGCCGGACGCGCCATCGGTGACGTAGGCGTACTCGCGGTAGTCGGCCGGGAAGCTGGGGAAGTGATTGCGGTGACAGCCCGTGAGCGCCAGCAGCGAAACGGTCAGGCAGGCAGCGCCGCACCGCAGCCATGGAGAGCGGATCGAAAAGGCGCACGAGCGATCTCGGCGGCCAGGGAGCCTGGCGATGGAAGAACCGGTAAGACGGGGTGGCACTGCTCTTGAGTGTATGGGGCGGGTCCGCGGACCGCAACGCGGAAAAAGTGGAGCGATGC
>CAXTRU010000242.1:0-4308 GCA_964246665.1 uncultured Acidobacteriaceae bacterium | reverse complement strand
CCCTTGCCCGGGTGCTGGGTTTATCTCACTGACACGGATAGCCGTCACGGATCCGGGTCAGGCATGACTCCTCGGAACAACGGAGTCTGGGGAACGTTCCGGACTCCGTTGCTTTTTTAGATTAGTGAGGGTCACGCGCGGTGCGGCGCCACGCCGCGAACAGCCGGCCGGCATAGCCAAATTGCAACAGCCACACGACGCAGTATGCGTACACAAGGTGCCGTTGCGGCAGCGTTTGGAATGGGATATGGACCATTAGCTTACCTCCGTGAGGGCCGGCACAGCGGCTGCGTTTGCATGCATGCCCGTGGAGGAATCCACGCTCAGGAAGGCCAGAGCCTTGGCTGCGGCAATGCGCTGATGACGACGCTCCAAGGCGTAGCGCCAGCCAAGCATCAGCAAGCCCCACATGGCCCACGCGCCGACGTTCCACAACACCGCCGGCAGCATGCTTGCGTCAATGCCGGAGTCCTGGCCGCCGCCGAAGACGGGCGCCGGATGCTGGGTGCGCCACCAGCGGATGGACATGAAGCAGATCGGGACGTCGATCGCCGCAAAGACGCCGAGCACGGCGGACAGTAAGCCAGGTTGGCCACCACCGGGCAGCGCCGCACCGCCGCCGGCAAAGCCGCGCACCAGCAGATAGCTGACGTACAACAGCCACAGCAGCAGAAACGTGGTCAGGCGCGCGTCCCACGTCCACCAGATGCCCCAGGCAGCGCGTCCCCATAGCATGCCCGTCGCGAGGCCGATGGTCGAGTACAGCACCGTGATCTCGGCGGAGGCCAGCGCGAAGGCGTCGGCGATGAGCGCGCGGGGTGGGTTGCGGTTGCGCCAGTACAGGTACGCGAAGCAGGCGATGCAGTTCAGGTACGGAAACAGGAAACTCAGGATCGCGTGCGGGAAGTGGTAGAAGAAGACGCGGTACAGATTGCCCATGGTCGCTTCCGTGGGCGCGGTCATGGCCTTCTGAAATCCGATGCCGAGCGCGACTGCGGTCAGGGCAAACCAGGCCAGCCCAAACAGATGGCCCTTGCTGCTACGGGATGTCATGGAGTCTGTCACCACCCATAGTTTACGCGGTCTCCCGCGACGATAAACGCGCCCCTGTAAGGCCGATTTCATGGGGCCGCATGGCCCCCGAGCTACTCGGCGTGCAGGATAACGTCGAAGAGCAGCACGGACGCCGTGGTGAACAGCACATCGTAGGCCAGCAGCACGCGGATCCAGAGGTCAGGGTTGAAGTCGCCGGTCAGCACGTTGGTCGTCGCCTGGATGGACGCCAGCAGCGCCGGCATCGCGATGGGGCACAGGATGAGTGGGAGCAGGAGCTCACGATTGCGTGAGCTGAGGCTGAGCGCGGCGAAGAACGTACCGTTGCAGACCAGCGCCCACGTGCCCAGCGGCACGATGAGGAGCAGCAGGGAAGTCTGGCCGAGCGGGTGCAAATTGTAGAAAATGGTGAAGACCGGCGCGAGGACGAGCTCCACAACAGAGACGAAGAGGAAGTTGGCGAGCGCCTTGCCCACGAAGAGCGCCGAAGCCGGTGCGGGCGAGAGCCGGTGGGCGTCGAGAACGCCATTGCGTTGCTCGCGCGTCCATGAGCCGTTGAGCGCGGTCATCGCGGCAAACAGCACGCCCACCCAAAGCAGGCCACCAGAGATCTGGCGCGCGGTGGTGGGGTACGACGCCGGATCGAAGGCGAGGGAGAACACCACCACGATCAGCAGCGCGAAGAAGAGCATGCCGTTGATGCCTTCGCGGTTGCGCCACTCCAACTGAAGGTCTTTGCGCAGGTGGCTGAGAACGTGGCGGGCGTAGATCATGCGTGTGGGTTGGGCGCTTTGGTCAGGTCGACGACTTCGATGGTGGTCTGCGTCGCGACCGCGCGGAGGTAGTCGGCCGGGGCGAGCACCAGTTGCAGCCCTCGCTGACCGGCGGAGATCGAGATCTGATCGAAGAGCACCAGCGTCTCGTCGGCGAAGGCAGGGAAGGGCTTCTTGGCGGCGAGCACGGTGACGCCGCCGCGAATGTAGCCGGTGAGCGGCTCGACGTCTTTTAGCGCGGCGAGTTCGGTCTTGCGCACGCCCGCGACGCTTGCCAGCTTTTTGAGATCGAGCTCGGCATCGCCGGGCACCACGGCGAAGAGATGAGAGTTGTCAGACGTGCGGGTGAGCAGCGTCTTGAAGACCTGCTCGATGGGCATGTTGATCTTGCGCGCGACGGAGATGGCTGTGAGGTCTTCGGGGTCAACCTCGTAGGCGCGCAGCTCGTAATGGATGCCGAGTGAGTCGAGCAGGCGGGCCGCGTTGGTCTTGGTCGGGTGAGAATGGCTCATCGTGCGGGGCGCTCCGGCATGGGCTGCGCGGCGACTCGAGATGCAGTGAAGGCGTCGTCTTCGGTGAGCCGGCCGTCGCGCAGGATGAGCGTGCGCTGGACGAGCGGGCGGGCGAGTTCGGCCTGATGCGTCGTTAGCAGCAGCGTTCGTGGCGTGCCGTCGGGCTGGTCGCGCATGTAGCGGTGCAGGCGGGCGAGCATCATCTCGACTGAGCTGACGTCGAGGTTGGAGAAGGGTTCGTCGAGCAGCAGGAGCTCCGGCGAGGTGAGCAGAACGCGGGCCAGGGCTGCGCGTTGCCGCATGCCTTGCGAGTACTCGCCCAGGCGGCGCGGGTTGCGGGGATCGAGCCCGACTTCATCGAGGGCTGCGGCCACGTGCTGTTGGCGCTGTGTGGCGGTCAGTTGCGGCCGTTGCAGACCGAGAAGGTAGTGGAGGTTCTCCGGGCCGGTAAGGTCGTCGTAGAGGGTGGTGCTGTGGCCCATGTAGGCGACCCGGCCGCGCATCGCTGCAGGTGACTCGCCCAACGTGAGCACCTCTCCGTAGCTGGGGCGAGCGAGGCCGGCGAGCAGCTTCAGCAGCGTGGATTTGCCGGCGCCGTTGGGGCCGAGCAGCATGACGCTGCTGCCTGCGGGCAGCGCAAGCGTCACATCGCGCAGCGCGACGAAGCTGCCGAAGAGCTTGGACACGCGGCGCAGTCCGATGGCGGGCGGTGATGTAACGGACGAGTTGGTGGACGAGGTGGGCATGGTGCCGCGCGAACCAGCGGGCTGCAGAAGCGCCTGGGCTCCATGCGAGTATAGAAGCGAGCAACGCGAGGAAGCGGAGACAAGACTTGACCGGTTTGAGCGGATGGCGCGGATGTGCCGCGTTTGCAGTGGTGGTTGCAGCGCTGGGCGCGGGACACAGCAAGGCGCAGGGCTTGTCGTCTGCGGACCAGCAGTTGGCGCACGACATCTTCCAGCAGCTGGTCACGACGGACACGACGCACTCCACCGGGAGCACGCGCGTGGCGGCGGAAGCGATGCGCGACCGGCTGTTGAAGGCAGGTTTCCCGGCCGGGGACATGGAGATCGTCGGGCCGCGCGCCCCGCCGCGGCCCCGGGTGCGTCGTTACCGCGCGGCCAAGGGAGCGAAGGCGAAGCCGGTGATGTTTATTTGCCACCTGGACGTGGTGGAGGCGAAGCGCTCGGACTGGACGCTGGACCCGTTCCAGCTGACGGAAAAGGATGGCTTCTTCTACGGGCGCGGGACGCAGGACGTGAAGGACAGCGATGCGGCGCTGGTGACCAGCCTGCTGCTACTGAAGCGCGCCGGTTTTACCCCCAAGCGCGACATCATCGTGGCGTTGACCGCGGATGAGGAAGGCGGCGCGGACAACGGTGTTGATTGGCTGCTGAAGAACCGTCCAGACCTGGTGAACGCCGGTGTGGTCATCAACCCCGACGCGGGCGGCGTGGAGTTGAAGGACGGCAAAGCTGCCGAGCTGGACTTTGAGGCTACCGAGAAGCTGTATGCGGACTTCCAGTTGGTGGCCACGAGCGCAGGTGGGCATAGCTCGCTACCGCGGCCGGATAACCCGATCTACGAGGTAGGCGATGCGTTAGTGCGCTTGGAGAAGCAGGCGTTTCCGGCGGAGTTGAATGAGGTGACGCGCGCTTACCTGGCCAACGAGGAGAAGACCGCGGCGCCGGAGCGGCGGGCGTTGATCGAGCGTGTGCTGGCCACGCCGATGGACATGACTGCTGCCGCAGAGCTGTCGAAAGACCCGCGCATGAACGCGACATTGCGCACCACGTGTGTGGCGACGATGATCTCCGGTGGGCAAGCGCCCAATGCCTTGCCAGGTTCAGCGACGGCGAATGTGAACTGCCGCATCCTGCCGGGGCATCCGCCGGAGGAGGTGCGGCAACACCTGATCGGTGTGTTTG
Source organism: uncultured Acidobacteriaceae bacterium (assembly GCA_964246665.1). Classification (GTDB taxonomy): domain Bacteria; phylum Acidobacteriota; class Terriglobia; order Terriglobales; family Acidobacteriaceae; genus Granulicella. Next base: position 42 of record CAXTRU010000242.1, on the reverse strand, counting down.
CCGACCCCAAGCTGACAGTGAATTACGTGGACAACGGTGGGG
>CAXTRU010000241.1:0-5811 GCA_964246665.1 uncultured Acidobacteriaceae bacterium | reverse complement strand
GAGATCGGCTCCCAGCTTCACCAGGACCTCGCCCGCGACGCCCTCGCCCTCGCGCTTCAAATCAACGCTGCCATCCAGGAACACGCAAAGCGCACCGGCCTGACTGGGTAATCGGCATCGCCAAGCCTCGCTAAGGCATCCGTTCGACTTTGAACGTCTTCGGGATCTCAGGCGTCTCGAACTGATCGCTGTCGAACTTCGCGTTCAGCGTTAGCTTGGTCACCTCAATCCTTAGCTCGTATTCGTCCAGCGGCCGCTTGATCGTAATCAGCCGAGGAAACGGCACCCCACCACTGCCGTCGTAATTCTCATACAGCGCCTGCGTCACCAATTGGCCCTCGGCGTCGTAAACGTCCTGCTCCACAGGCAGCAGATCCAGCCGGCTAAAGTGCACCAACCGCTCCAGGTGCAGGGTGTTTCCGCTCTGGATGCGCAACACAGCCATGTCGTAGTCGGGTTCCTCCGCCGCCTCCTTGCGCCCATGCGCCGGTGCCAAAACCCGCGTCGACTCCGTCAACGTCACGAACTCATCCTTCGGCGAAACACCCGGGACCAGCAACGAATCAAAAAACACCGCCGGACGAAGGTTCTCCAACCCATTCTGCGACGGCTTGGTCACCTCGTTCGTCCCCACAATGGCTCGGCTCCGCGGCGGGATCAGCAGTGTGAAGTTCGTCCCATCGCTCACCATGTCCATCGCCTTGGAGCCAATCACCGGCAGCTTCAGAATCACCCGCAAATCCCGCGGTTTCTGAACAAAAATGAAGCCCTGGAACGACGTGTACGTCTTCACCTTGCCCGTCTTCGACCCACCCGTGCTCGCCGTAATCAGCACCGAAGCTTGCAGCGTCTGGACTGCCGTATCCCGCTGCCCGAGCTCTTCTTCCAGCGTCGCGACACTCGCGCTACGATACGTCCCCGGCGCCTGGACCTGAACCTTCTGCACACGTCGCACGCTGCTGAAGCAACCAGTCAATCCGGTCAGCCCCAGGACACCTACCCCCGCCAAAACACGTCGTCTCCACATCAGCAGGTCTTAAGTATAGCGACCGGCGCTGCGTCCAAACCGCGCAACCCTGCCCTCTGCGTCATCGCATCCACCGCGTACTCAGCACAGAGGCCGCCAAACAACCCTTCCTACCCCTTAATCTGCTCCATCTGATGAATCAGCCGCTTCAACGAACTACGCCCCGTGCGTTTCCGCTCAACTTTCCTCTTCCCCTCCAGCAGTTCCGTCGCTAACTTCACGTGCTGGCAGCTGCCGCTCTTCGCCTGCTTCACAAATCCCTCTACAATCCCTTGAAACTCCCGCGTCAGCATCTTCTGCATGTATGTGCGGCACTGTGACGGCCGGCTCGGCGGTGGCGGCAGCGCCTCTCCCGTAAGCTCAACCCCGGCCTTCGCGGCAAACCGCTTTACACATGGCCGAGCCGCCCGTGCCCTCGTCCCTTTGCTCATCCCAAACCCTCCCCAAACAGCAAAGGCGAAGTCTCTCGCGAAATCTCCGCCTCTTGCTTGCCCATTCAGAGTAACAACGCCTCATCGAATTGCACGCAATACAGCGCGGCAACAGAATTCATTCAAGGGCAACAACTTACCGTGAGCGTGCACTCGCAGCCGCTTGACACGACCGCACCGGGTCTAGCAAGCGTGCACGCAACAGGATGCCCGTAAGCCGATCCAGTGCCCGTCCATACCGCGTCGTCACCGTTCGCAGGCTTACGCCTAACAACTCGGCCGCCTCCGCCTGGGTGTACTCCTGCATCGCGACCCGCCGCACCACCTCCTGGTCATCCCGCTCCAGCTTGTGCAGGCATGTCTCCACATCCAGCCGAAAGTTCACCGCGTCGTCGAAGCCATGAATGCGGTAGCTGCTGGCCTTCCCACCGATCACATCCCGCCCCATCAGCGACGGAACCCGGCCAGCCTCCATGGTCATCTGCACATACCGCTGCAACAGCCGTTCCGTGTACTTGCGATAGAAACCGTACTCCTCCTGCGGTACCGCGCGCACACCCGGCCTGCCCGCATCACCTGCCCCTTTGCCCTCTCGATGCATCGGTTGCGGCGCCGCCACCGCCCATACGCGGGCTACCGTGATCGCTCGCCCAGTCGTCGCTTCGCGAACTTCAGCCGCAGCCTGCACACACGCCACAACACCGGCCACCGGCTTGCGACCCAACACCACCCCGAATTTGCTTTGCTCTGCCATTTGCGTCCCCTTGACCCCTTCTGCTGCTCAACGCTTCTAGTCGTTCGAAGATCTCTTACCGCCCGGCTTCGCTGGCAAACGCCAACTCGCGCAGCGTCTTCCCCGGTCGGCCCCGCCGTCTACGGGTCTGCGGGCTCGGAAAGTCCGACAGCAGCACCGCGCAGCGCCGGCAATACACCCCGCAAACAAGAGAGCGCACCCAAAGAGCTCCGCATCCCTCGCACACCTTCAACTGCACCTTCACAAACTTCATCTTTTCTCTCCAGGTAAAACGTCGCCGGCGCGTCTCGTGATCAAAGGTCGGATTGGACCCGCTCGGCGTTTGCTCTGGCTCCCGCAGCTCTTGCGGCCACTGGGAAAAATTGAGCCGTTCTGTTGAAAAACGAGCCGTCAAAAAGCCCTGACCCAAAGGCTCATCCGCATCCCCCGAAAGTGTCATAACCTTATTGATTGCTTCACTTACAACGAAGTGATGTGTTTATACCGAGGCTCGCTTCTCGAAGTCAAATGCAAAGTTATCCACAGCAGGTAAAGCCAAGCAACAGGTGCTTTTACAACAACTTACACTTGACTACTTGAGTCGCGGATGGACTTATTCGCCCAATCTTCGCTTGCCGTGCAACATGCTCCCGCGGCAAAATGTCGCGCTCGTTGCCAAACACAACCCCTTGGGGCCATCCAAGAAAGGGTCACCACGCAAGCCGTCACTGACCTGCCGCGTCCCTCGGGGGCCATCGCTTCACCGAAGACCCAGGGCCTGCCCACTCCGGTACGCCGTCACATCGGCTGCATGCTCCCGGAGGTCCCGCGCAAACTTCGTCGACCCATCCGGGTTCGCCACAAAGTACAGGTACTCCGTCTTCGCAGGGTGCAGCGCCGCCTGCAGCGCCGCCACGCCCGGGTTGCAGATCGGCCCCGGCGGCAGCCCCGTATGCGCGTACGTGTTGTACGCCGAATCGGAGTGCAACTCGCTCTGGTGGATCACACCAGTCCAGGTGCCCCGCAGCATCGACGCATACACAACAGCTGGGTCCGTCTGCAAAGGCATCCCCAACCGTAACCGGTTCTCAAACACCCCGGCCACTATCGGGCGCTCCGCATCCACATGCACCTCGCGCTCCACCAGCGACGCCATGGTCACCGTCCGAGGCACCGCCGGCCCTGTCAGCCCAAGGCGCAATGCAACCTGGCCGAAGCGCCGCGTCATTGCCCCCAGCATCATCGCCGGCGTCGTGTGCCGGCTGAACCGGTACGTGTCCGGAAACAGATAACCCTCAACCGAATTCGCCGCCGGGTCCCATCGGCGGACCAGGCCCACATTCTCTTCTGCCGCCGCCAGGAACGCCTCACGCGGTGCCAACCCGGCCGTCTCCACCGCCTGCGCCACATCGAACAGGTTGAACCCTTCCGGAATCACGACCGCGATCGTGAACACATCACCCCGCCGTAATCGCGAATACACTTCCAGCATCGACGCCCGGTGGTCGAACCGGTACTCTCCCGCCTTCAGCGTGCCGCCCTCCACCTCGCGCAAGGCCGCAAAGGCCCAGCGGTTCCGAATCACACCGCCATGCTCCAGTGCCACTGCAATACCGCTCGTTCCCGTGTGCGCCGGGATGTCCACAAAGGTCTCCTGATCCGGCCCAAACGGCGCCAGCACGACCCATGCACATCCAACCACCACGACCACAACCAGCAACAGCAACATCCGAAAAGCACGCAAGCAAACACCCTCGACCCTGAGTCTAAGCAACCGGCTTCGGCACGTACACTTGCCCCATGGTCTCCGGTCGCATCCTCGCTCTCGACGTTGGGGACCGCCGCATCGGGCTCGCCCTCTCTGATCCGCTCAACCTCATCGCCCAGCCACTCTTCACACTGCACCGCACCGCCCTCCGCGCCGACCTCAAAAGCATCGGCCGCTTCATCCGCAAGCACGACGTCCACACCCTCGTTGTCGGCAATCCCTTGCATGCCGACGGCGCCGCCAGCTCCCAGTCCGCAAAAACCTTAGCCTTCGCCAAGGCGCTCTTCAACGAACACCCCACCCTCGCGCACCACATGCTCGATGAGCGCCTCACCACCAGGGAAGCGCACACTCTTCTCGATCGCACGCACTCGCGCACCACAGCAGCGGACCGCATCGATCGCAAAAACCGCATCGATCAAATCGCCGCCACACTTCTTCTCGAAGCATTTCTCTCCCTCCACAACGGCCCCGCGCTCTTACCGGATCCGGACGACACCACCGACGAAGAATCTACGAGCTAGCCGCACCATGACACTCCAACGTCGTCGGGGCAAGGCGATGCTCGACGCATGGCAAACCGCGGCAGCCGGGCGCAACCCCAGCCAAGAAGCCGCTATAATTCAGCTTTATCCTCGTCGGTACAACGTGCGCCCCTTCGGCGCTAAGGGGAGCAGACACCCATGCAGGACATCAAAAAAGCACTCGACGAGCAGATTCGTCAGCTCGAATACGAACTCACCACCGAACTCCCCGCTGAAATCAAGAAAGCGGTAGCCCTCGGGGACCTGTCGGAAAACGCCGAGTATCACATGGCTAAGCAGCGGCAAGAGTTCGTCAACGCCCGCCTCGGCCAGCTCAAGCGCCGCATGGCAGAGCTCTCGCTCGTCAACATGGCCAACATCCCGCACAACAAGGTCGGCTTCGGCTCCACCGTCGTCGTGCTCGACACCGACAAAGACCAGGAACTCACCTACAAGCTCGTCACCAGCGAAGAATCCGACGTCGCCAAAGGCCTCATCTCCACCACATCCCCCATTGGCCGCGCCCTCATCGGCAAAGAGATCGGCGACACCGCCACCGTCACCACGCCCAACGGCAAGCGAGAACTCGAAGTCCTCAAACTGACCACCATCCACGACGCAGCGCCAGTCGAGTAACCGCGCCGCAAATTTTTCTCAAAGCAAAACGCCGGAGCGAAAGCTCCGGCGTTTTTGTCTACAGGCGAGATTACTGAACGTTCGGTCCAGCCTCCAGGTGAGACTCCAGGAAGTACAGCTCTTCCTCGGCCTCCACCACAAGCTGCTTAAAGAAGTCGGACGTGGGCTCATCCTTCAACTCATCGATGTCGTCGGAAGCCTGCCGCAGTTCCTTGCAATACGTACCCACTGCGTTGGCCAGCGCCTCCACATGCTCCGGCCCGCTCAGCGCCTCAACGTTGTACGGAGCGATCGGCGAGTTCGCCGCCGACATCCGCACCGTCCCATTCGCCGTTCCGCCAAGCTGCGTGATGCGCTCGGCAATCGCGTCAATGTGCTTGAAAATCACCTTCGCCGTTGCGTCGAACACCAAGTGGAGCTGATAGAAGTTCACACCCTTCACGTTCCAATGGGCATACTTCGCCTGCGTGTACGTATCCAGCGCGGCAGCCAACTTCACGTTCGCGATGTCGCAAACCTTCTCTTTAACGTCATCGGGCAGCGCCACGCGATTCTTGTACATACGCTTCACAGTCTTCGGATCCATCGGGTTCTTTCCTTCTTTGATCTTCGCCATTGAATATCCTTTCGGCGCTCGCACCTTTCAGTGCGAACCGCGCCTCACCCATTTAGATGCATCCCTCACCGCACAC
>CAXTRU010000240.1:4336-5812 GCA_964246665.1 uncultured Acidobacteriaceae bacterium | reverse complement strand
GCCGCTTTTAACTCGGCCTCAATGTCGCTGAGCCCATCGGTCCGCGGCCCCATCGCTGGCAGGCGCGCATACTGCGCCCGCGATCCTGCATGATCCTGCAAGCGCTTGCTTGCAGCCCCAAACATCACTTCGCCATAGGTCTGCATGGAACGCTCCTGACGTACCCGGGCCCACGATCCCAAGGTCAACGCAGGGCAGCCGCACTGCGCAACCGTCTTTCCAGATGCCGCTCCAGCAGACCCGTCGCAAAATCACGCAGATCCGCTGCGCGCTCACGCGGCCAGTCGCCATCCGCGAGCATCTGCGCCAAGGAGTTTTTCGCGATGCGATAGCTCTCCTGCACGGACGCAGCGGACAGCGGATGGCTGTTCGTCCGCCGGTCGTCATGGCACGTCACACCATCCGCCACCGGCGACCACCACACCGTCTCGCCACGCAGGTCCAGCCCACACACGGCGCAATGCCCCAACTCCGGCAGCCATCCCATCAGCCGCGCCATCCACACGCAGAAGTACGTCACGGGCAACCACACCGCGTGCTCTTCCATGGCCGTTAACGTCGCCAACGCCAGCCGAAACACGTTGTCTTCTGGCGCCTGCTCGGGCAGGGCCTGCTCCAGGACCTCAACCACAAGCTGCAGGCCGGCGGTCCGCAGCCAGTCCACCGGCGCGCCCAGCGGGGACCACACGATTTCAAAGCTGTCCAAGCGCATCAGGTCTTCGCGGGGCCGCTCTGCATAGCGGGCCACCACATGCGTCCCAGGCTCCAACGCTCCGCCAAAGCGCCGGCGCGAGCGCATGGCATGCCGTGCCACGCCCTTCACCACGCCCTGCTCACGCGTCAACAGGCTGACCAGCAGATCGGCCTCATGGAACGGCCACGTCCGCAGCACAAGCGCTTCGCCTTGGTGGGCAAGGATGCGTACGCGTGCCAAGCGGACCTGCTAACGCCCGAACTGCCGCAGGTGATGGTCGGTGTGCAGGTAACCCCAGCGCATCCAGTCCCTAAACGACATCGCCCCGAAGAAGGCGTGATCCACTCGCGTCTGTTCCGGCCGACAGAAGCGCTCCATCTCAGTGATGGTTCCCGTTCTGTCCTGTTCGAATACGCCGGTCTGCATCGCCGGGGTACCTCGCACCAGCGCCGGCACCGTCATGAAGTTCTGCTTCCAAGGCATCGGCGACCAAAGTGCACCGGCCTTCAACACGGCGCGGGGTATCGGCAACGACACCGGGTCTGTAGCGATCTCGCCCATCGCCATACGAAACGCGCCACGCACATGGCACACCATCTCCGCCGCAGTCATCGCACCCCATCGGCCCGCGTCCTCTTCGCGCAGCGAGAGCAGCCGCTCCCGCAGACGGACCCGATCGTCGTGGTGCTTGAGCGTATGCATGGTGGTCCGGAAAAGGGTAGCGGGGCCGCCCACCAGCCGGGCCGGTAGGTGCGTAAAAAAAAAATTAAGGCCCAAAAGGG
>CAXTRU010000240.1:0-4326 GCA_964246665.1 uncultured Acidobacteriaceae bacterium | reverse complement strand
CAGCCGAAGCTGCGCGCCTGTTCGTTCCTTCAAAGATCCTTAGCGACCGAAGTGCGACGAGTTCTTGGTGGCAAAGTCCACCCACTTGTCCGGCAGATCGTCGCCAGCGTAAATCGCCGACACCGGGCATACCGGCACGCATGCGCCGCAGTCGATGCACTCGACCGGGTCGATGAACAACTGTTCCACTTCACCGTACCCCGTCTCATCCTTCTTGGGATGAATGCAGTCCACCGGGCACGCATCCACGCACGCCGTGTCCTTGGTGCCGATGCAGGGTTCCGCGATTACATACGCCATATCAGTTCCATCCTCATCAATGTTGCGCTTCGCGCGAGCTAAAGCCAGAGCCGGACTGCCACTTCGAAAGCGCGTCTCTCAGGTCTTGTGTGCCCTTCCAGCATAGCAACAAATGCCGCGCCTCTCCACTCCCGGACTGGCCCTACGGTTCTTCGGCGGACTCGGCGCTGGCGGCCGACTTCGCCACGCTCCAGATCCGGGCCGCCACTTCCGCCAGCGTCTCGGGATAGATCCTCTCCGCGGTCTCGGCCAGCATCGCCGCACTCCACCAGCGGGTCTCCTGCATCAGCCGCACTTCGTCTGCAGTAACGCCGGCGAGCTTGGGGGCGCTGCGTTCGCACACCGTCGCGAAGAAGACGTCTTCGTTGCGCACGCGTTCACCGAGATGCACATACTCGCCGCCACTTTCTTCATGCACCGGGCCGATCAGCGGCACGCGCAAACCAAGCTCCTCATACAGCTCGCGTGCGGCGGCTTCTTCCGGCTCTTCGCCAGCTTCGATCTCACCACCGGGGGTCACCCAGAACCGCACGGTCTTGCCGCCCGTCTCCGCCCGAAAGCGGATCAGAAGGATGTCGCCGCTGGGGTCGAACAACAGCACACGCGCGGACCGTCGCAATCGCATCGCTTCCAACTCAGCGACCCACATCGCCGGCTGCACGCCGCGCCGCGAACTCCTGCGGTGTCGGGATCGGATCGAGGTTGCGCCCCGCGAACATGTCCTCAAACAGCGCCTGCATCTCGCCGTGGATCAGGCCGTTGGTCGCAAACACCTCATCCGAATCAAGCCTGAACTTGCTGCCGTCAGCCCGCGTAATGCGTCCGCCAGCTTCTTCCACCAGCAGGTAGCCCGCACTGGTGTCCCACGGATTCAGCTTGAACTCCCAGTAGCCATCCAGCCGCCCCGATGCCACATACGCCAGGTCCAGCGCAGCTGACCCGGCCCGTCGCACACCATGCGAACGCAACGTGAACTCCTGGTAAAAGTGCACGTTGGGGCTGCGGTGCCGCTTGTGGCTCGGAAAACCCGTCCCCACCAGCGCTTCCTGCAGGGCCTTTGTGCGCGACACATGCATGGGTGCGCCGTTCATCTGCGCCCCCGCACCCCGCGCAGCAGAGAACATCTCGTCCCGCAGCGGGTCATAGATCACGCCCGCGACCATCTCGCCATCCTGCTCCGGCGGCAAACTCGCCGCGCGGCGCTCGCAGCCAAGCACTACGCAAAACACCGGAAAGCCATGCGCAAAGTTCGTCGTCCCATCCAGCGGATCGACATACCACCGGAACTCGGCATCCAGCCCCGACCGCGTGCCCTCTTCACCATAGACGCCGTGCGACGGAAACGCCGCGCGCAGCCGATCCGTAAGCAGCGCTTCGCTGGCCCGGTCGGCCTCGGTCACCAGGTCCACATCGCCCTTGTACTCGGTGCGCACGCCACGATGGTAAAAGTCACGTAACAGCGCTCCCGCCTCGCGCGCAATGCCCTCAGCAACCTCAACGAACTCTTTCAAGCGTTTCCCTTCTAAACCCTGTCATCTCGACCGGAGCGAGCTTGCTCGCGCAGTGGAGAGATCTGCAGTTTCGGCTGCTGAACGGGCCGCGACAGCTAACGCGCAGCTGTCTCTTCGCGGCCAGCCCCAGAGCGTCGCGCTCCCGGCTGTGTGCTTTCACTGATGGTCCGGATCTGCGACTTGTAGATAAACAGGTTCGGCTTGCCTTCGCGCGTCAACCGCAACATCATGTCGTCGAAGTACTCGATCCAGCCATTCACCTGTTCGCCGTCGCGCAGCTTGATCACGACCGGCACCTGCCGCTCGCTCAAGGACTTCAGATAAAGCGCTTCCTGCCCCGTCTCACCCGCCGGAGGGTTCTTGCCAAACCGCTTCTTGGTGGCCATCACTCAATTGTAAGATGCGCCCGCAAACAGGTTCACCACTAGCAACTAGCAACTAGCCACCGACCACCGACCACTAGCCCCTACTTCGATCCCGGCGGCACAACGCCATTCATGCGCAAATACTCCACCAGCTGTCCATAGTGGTCGAATCCATGCGCCACGGCAAAGCTCGCCACGGTCGCACGCGTGTGCATCCCGTCCACGCCTTCAATCCCTGTATACGCGTTCGCTGCGGTGATGGTGGACACCTGCTGATGCGCGTAGGCGAACGACCCCTGCAGCGCTGACACAATTTCTGCTTTGGTTTTCAATCCGCTGATCGCCCGTACGTCGACGGTCGGCTTCCCTCCGCCAAACGAGGCAAAGAAGAAATAGTTCGCCTGCGCCAAGTGCACGCACTGCTGCCCAAAAGTTCGCACACCGCTGAACGTCGCCGTCGACCCGGAGGCGAAGTTGGACGGTCCCGGTGCGAAGTCGAACTTGTCCGCCGGCATGGCATTCACAACGCCCATCAGCTCATGCTCAAACATGCCCAGCAGCTCGTTCTGTGCCTTGGCCGGATCAACGGCCGAGCCCACAGCCACCTTCTCGCCACCCATGCCCATCTGGGCCGAAGCCATCACCGGACAACACGCCAGCAAACACGCCAGCAAACCTGCCTTCAAACGCATACTCACCTCGCACTTCGATCGACTCACAGCGAACACAAGCCTAGCATCCTCGCCCGCGACAAAAGGCAAAGAGCAGTTGAACGGCCAGAGAAGCCGAAACTCACCCCTCGAAATCTCTGGTCTCAACCCTCCACAAGACACAAACAGTCTCATCCCAACAGTTGGGATTCAACTCACCGCCTTTGCACGCGAAACTCCTTTCCGTCAGCCAAAGCGTACCCTTGAGCTATGCGCATCTATCTCGACGCCAACGCGACCACACCCGTGCTGCCCGAGGTCGTTGCGGCCATCACACCCTTCTTCACGGAGCGCTTCGGCAACCCAAGCTCCGCGCACCAGGGCGGCCAAACAACCCGCGCCGCCGTCGAGCGCGCCCGCACCTCCGTTGCGCAACTGCTGCACTCCATGGGCCGCGAGATCATCTTCACCTCGGGCGGCACCGAAGGCGATAACCTCGCGATCACCGGCATCCTGCAGCCCTATCTTGACCGCCGAGAGCCCGTGCACCTCATCACCTCGGCCATCGAGCACCACGCCGTTCTCAACGCAGCGGAGGCCCTCGAACGCCGCGGCGCCGAGGTCACTTACCTCAAGCCCGACAGCAACGGCGTTGTCTCCGCAGACGACCTGCAGCAGCACCTGAAGCCGCATACGCGCCTCGTCAGCATCATGTTTGCCAACAACGAGACCGGTGCCGTTCAACCAGTAGGCAAGCTCGCGCGCATCGCCAAAGCGCATGGCGCGCTCTTCCACACCGACGCTGTCCAGGCTGCCGGCAAGCTCGCGCTCGACCTCAGCGGTGAGTTCAAAAACGTCGACCTGCTCACCCTGTCCGGCCACAAAATGTACGCGCCCCAGGGCACCGGCGTGTTGTTCGTGCGCAAAGGCGTGCAGCTCACACCGCTATTTCACGGCGGCCCGCATGAGCGTCAACGCCGCGCCGGCACAGAAAACGTGCCCGGCATCGTCGGCCTCGGTACCGCCGCTGCCCTCGCGCACATGTGGCTTAACGAAGGCGGCGCCGCGCACATCCAAGCATTGCGCGACCGCCTGGAGCAGGGTCTCCTCGCCGCCATTCCGAACAGCCTCGTCAACGCGGCCCGGGCCCCGCGTATGGCGAACACCTGCAACCTGCGCATCGAGGGCATCGACGCAGAACGCCTCCTCATTGCGCTCGATCTCCAGGGCATCAGCGCCAGCTTCGGCGCAGCCTGCCAATCCGGCGCCACCGAGCCCGCGCACGTGCTGCTCGCCACGGGCCTCACGCCCGCAGAAGCACGCAGCAGCCTCCGCCTGTCCCTCTCACGCCTCACCACCGCGGAAGAGATCGACTACGCTCTCGAGATCATTCCAAAGGCCGTGGCGCGTCTACGCTCCTTGTAGCTCCCGCGTCCTCAGCGCACACAACATCAACCCGCAAAACAGCAAGGGCGCCCAAGTCGGCGCCCTCACCTACTT
>CAXTRU010000239.1:0-5818 GCA_964246665.1 uncultured Acidobacteriaceae bacterium | reverse complement strand
ACCGAGCACCGAGCACCGAGCACCGAGCACCGAGCACCCCTCACCGCACCCCGATTCTCACCTTTTCCTGAGCGGTCTCGATGGCTTGACGAAGCAGCGCCGGGCCGCCTTCTACCAGGCGTCCGTGACCAGCAGCGTAGCGGCGAATGTCCGTGCCCAGTGCGTCGAGCAGCTTTTGCGCGCTATGGAGGGCGAGAGGCTTGTTCCAGGTGGCGACTGCGGCCAAAGGGAAAAACCACGGGCCAAAGCCGACCACGTGCACCTCACCGCCGATGCAGATCAGCGCGTCCCCGGCGTAAAGGGTGCCGTCACGTTCGTCGAAGAAGCTGGCGTGGCCGGGTGTGTGACCGGGGGTCATCAGGATGCGCAGCGAGCCGAAGAGTTCGCCGTCATTGAGCAGGTGCGTGGGACGGGTTTTCAGCCCCGGCAGGCTGCCCTTAATCTTGCCCTGGGGCTCGCCGGGCAGCAGTGCCTTGTCCGGCGGTTTCTGCGTAAGGGGCGCGTCGCGTTCACTGATGGCGAGATCGGCCTTGCCGAGGCTGGCGACCAGGGCATCCGCGGAGCCGACGTGGTCGCCGTGCGCGTGGGTCAGCGCGATGCGGGCAATCGGCTCAGGGCTGAGCGCGCGGGCGGTGTCGATGATCTGCCTGGCTGCGCCGCCGACCGTGGTGTCCACCAGCGTGTAGCTGTCCGACTCGCGGACAAGGTAGCAGCTCATGAGACCCAAACGGGTGAGTTGGTGGGCGTGCGCGCCAGTGGCAACAACCTTCATGCGGGGTGGGACTCCTTGGGACTCGCGTGGATTGGATGCGGCACAAAGGCTGGGTGCTCCATATTGGGACGCGCAAGGCCGAGCTTTTGACGCGAGAGGGGCAGAGCCGGTTAAGGAAGCGAAGACTAGAATAGAAGAATGCACGTGCATGCCAAGCCGAATGCAGCGATTGAGCGAATCCTGAAGTTTTCGCTGTTGCTGACCTTTCTCTACATCCTGGCGACGTTTGTTTTCGGCATGCGCGCGCACTCGCTGGCGCTGATCTCCGAGGCTGGGCACAACGTATCGGACTTTGCGGCGCTGGGGCTGAGCTTTGTGGCGGTGTGGCTGCAGGGCCGGCCGGCGACAGACCAGCGCACGTTCGGCTATCAGCGTGCCGGGGTGCTGGCCGGGTTTGTTAACGCGCTCAGCTTGCTTGTGCTGGCTGTCTGGATCGCGGTGGATGCGGTGTTGCGGCTGTTGCATCCTGTGGCCGTGGAGCCGCGGCTGATGATGATGGTGGCCGCTGCCGGCGTGGTGATGAATGGCGTGATTGCGGCGCTGCTATGGCGCTTTTCCGGCGATGTGAACATCCGCAGCGTGTTTGTGCACATGCTGGGCGACACGATCTCGACGGCTGCGGTGATTATTGGTGGCTTTTTGATTGCGCTTACGCATCAGCAATGGATTGACCCGCTGCTGAGTTTCATCATCGCCGCGATGATCCTGTTGAGCTCATGGGGCATTGTGCGCGAAACGCTGCACATCCTGCTAGAGGGGACACCGCGCGTCATCAACATGGACGAGATTCGCGGCGCCGTGCGCGGCGTTCCGGGCGTAGTGGACGTCCACGATCTGCATGTTTGGAGCCTGACCGCGCAGAGCCATGCGCTGGCTTGCCATGTGCGGGTGGGCGAGATGGCTGTGAGCGAGAGCGAAGCCCTGCTAGAGCGCGTGAACCACCAGTTGCAGGACCACTTCGGCATTCGACATACGACGATTCAGCTTGAGGTGACCGGATGCGAGGTGACGGACGGCTGCTGCTCGCCGCCAACGCCGGATGTCATTGATGGGCACTCGCACCACCACCATGGGCCGGGTGGTCACCACCACCACGACCACGCGCACGCGCATTAGTTGGCGCCGATTGTAGGAGTGGGTGTTTCAGCGCACCCGTTTGGAACGGGATGCTGGCTGATACGAGCTTAGTGATAGAAAAGGCGCTCCGCGATGGAGCGCCTTTCCCTTTAGGCTAGTGTTTTGCGCTTAGATCAGCTGCGCATCCAGCGAGATCTCGGCGGCCTTCAGGAGGCGTGAGATGGGGCAGCCTTCCTTGGCCTTGGTGGCGAGCTCGTCGAATTGCTGCTTCTCAATACCCGGGACGCGGGCGCGTGTTTTCAGGTGAATCTTGGTGACCGTCGGGCCGTCATCGGTCTTTTCCATCGTCACTGTGGCGGTGGTGTCGAGCTGTTGCGGCGGCTTGTCGACGGAGCTGAGCTGGCCGGAGAGGGCCATGGTGAAGCAGCCCGCGTGGGCAGCGGCGATCAGCTCTTCAGGGTTGGTGCCCTGGCCGTTCTCAAAGCGCGTGCTGAAGCTGTACTGGGTTTCGTGGAGCACGCCGCTTTGCGTGTTCAGAATGCCCTTGCCGTCCTTAAGGCCGCCCTGCCAAATGGCTTGTGCGCTACGATCCATGTGTGAACTCCCTTGGCGCGCGGGAAATGGAGCGCGCTGCCGTTTGTGTGATGCGTCTTGTAGAACTTGGGAGCAGGTGGGTGAGAGACAAAGATGCTGACGCAAAGGGCGCGATGGTTGCGCGAAGCTGCGCGACGGGTCTCTGGGAATAGCCGAAAGGTGGGGTGTTGCCCAACGGTTAGCGATGGGATACTGCGAGGGCCTTTACGAAGTGTGGCTCGCTGAACAGGGCAGTTGCCTGAGAGGAAATGAGTTTCGCCCTGAAAAGCGAAACGCCTCGGGGCTGCAACCCCGAGGCGATTTCTTTGTGAAGGAGGTAAACCTATTGCAACCTTTACGGGTTCGCTTTAGGCGGTTTTCATTTCAAGTTCCAGGAGAAGTTCTCCTGCTCTTGATCCTGAAAACCGCGGAGGTGCTGATCAGGCACTTCTGACTTACAACCCCTTCGGGCGTCGTCATACGTCCGAAGGGCTTCTTGTACGATGCGGCGACGACCCACAACGTAGTCACACTGACCCTAGGTTCGGGCAGGAAACGCTCGATGTCAACGACCTTGTAGTAACCACTTTGTGGGACGTTGGTCCTCAGCTCCCGTGCAGCCAGACGAAGCGAGCGATGAACAGCACGGCGAGCAGGTAGAGCATCCAGTGTTCCTTGCGGGCGCGGCCGGTGGCGAGTTCCAGCGCGGCGAAGCTGATAATGCCGAAGCTGAGGCCGGTGGCGATGGAGTACGTCAGCGGGATGGTGAGCAGCGTTAGGAAAGCAGGGATGGCGATGCGCGGCTCGTCCCAGTCGATGCGGGCAGCGCTGGCGACCATGAGCGCGCCGACGAGGATGAGCGCGGGGGCGGTCGCGAAGTTGGGGATGGCGCCGACGACGGGTGCAACGAAGATCGACAACGCAAACAGCAGGCCGGTGACGATGGCTGTGACGCCGGTGCGGCCACCCGCGGCGACGCCCGAGGCGCTTTCGATATAGCTGGTGACCGTGGAGGTGCCGGCGAGCGAACCGATCACGGTAGACGCGGCGTCGGCGAAGAAGATGCGGTCGAGGCGCGGGATGGTGCGGTCAGGCGCGATCAGCCCGGCGCGCTCGGTGACGGCGACCAGGGTGCCGATGTTGTCGAACAGGTCGACAAACAGGAAAACGAAGATGATCTCCAGGGCATTGAGCCGAAGAGCGCCCCGCACGTCGAGGTGGAACGCCGTGGCACGCACGGCAAGCGGGTTCAGGGTGGCCGGCTGCCACGGCACCTGGTGGAACAGAATGCCTGCCAGCAGTGTGCCCAGGACGCCGAGCAACATCGCGGCGCGCACATGAAGGGCTTGCAGCACGGCAATCAGCGCTATGCCAAAGATGGCGAGCAGTACGGGCGGTGAATGGAGGTTGCCGAGGGTCACCGTGGTCGCAGGGCTGGGCACGATGAGCCCTGCGTTGCGCAGGCCGATGAAGGCGATGAAGAGCCCGATGCCGCCGGCAACCGCAGCGTGCAGTTGGTACGGGATCGCGGCCAGGAGGCGCTGCCGAATGCCGCCGATGGTGAGCAGAAGAAAGATGATGCCCGAAAGAAACACCGCGCCCAGCGCTGTCTGCCAGGGCACGCCCATGCCCTTCACGACGGTGTAGGTGAAGTAGGCGTTCAGGCCCATACCGGGCGCGAGCGCCAGCGGGTAGTTGGCCAGCGCGCCCATGAGAATGGAGCCAAACGCCGCACACAGGCATGTGGCCACCGTGACGGCAGCGACGGGCATCCCGGTCTCCGACAGGATGCTGGGGTTGACGAAGATGATGTAGGCCATCGTGACAAACGTGGTCAGGCCGGCGAGGATCTCGGTGCGCCACGTGGTGTTGTGGTCAGCGAAGTGGAAGTAGCGTTCCAGGGCTTGGCGCAAGAGTGCTCCGGTGGGCAGAGTGGACGTGTGCGGTGGCTTGCGTTCAGCATAGCTTGTTGGTGGTCGGTGGTTGGTGGTTGGTGGTCGGTGGTCGGTGGTCGGTGGTTGGGTGGTTAGTGGTTTGAGGGAGGGTAGGAGAGGTGTTCACGGTTGAGGATGTGAAGCGGATCTTGGAGCTGGAACCACACCCACGCGAGGGTGGATGGTTCTGTGAGACGTACAAGAGCCAAGCAGTGCTTTCGGCGTCAGTTTTTGCGAACTCGGCCGACCCGGTGCGCTATGACGGGCCGCGACGCCTGAGCACGGCGATCTACTACCTGTTGGAGCCGGGGACTTTCAGCGAGATGCACCGGCTGCAGTCGGATGAGATCTTTCACTTCTACTGCGGCGCCGCCGTGGAGATGCTGCAGCTTTGGCCGGATGGGCGCACGGAGCGATTGGTGATCGGCAATGACTTCATGGCTGGGCAACGGCCGCAGGTCGTGGTGCCCAAGGGCGTGTGGCAAGGTTCGCGCCTACTGCCCTCGGACGCGCAACCGGGGTCGTGGTCGCTGCTGGGCTGCACCGTCAGCCCGGGGTTTGAGTACGCCGACTACGAAACAGGGACGCGCGCGGAGTTGACAGGCCGCTACCCCGCAGAGTGGGAGCTGATCTACGCCTTGACGCGGGGCGGCGTGCCTTAGCGATTCGCATCAGGGCGTCTTCGGCTGGGCGCCGTCCGGTGCAGGTGAGGAGAAAGCCGCGCACACACATTTCTGCACCTCCGTGGGCCTGTTTTCACGAACAGAGCACGCATAGGCAGGCCAGATCTGCGCCAGGCCTAGCGCATACAGGCCGAAGTCGCCGGGGTAAAGGTGCTGGCGGAAGGCGGTGCTTGCCGGTGCTTGCCCGGTTTTGTCCGCGACGAAGCTGTCGGCGAGTTTGGCGGCGGACTGCGCGGAAAAGTCGGGCAGGTGGTAGGTCGTGGTGTAGCGGTACGCCTCCACCCAGGGTGGTGTGCTGCCTTTCGGGCCGGGCGAGACGAACGTGCGCCAATCGCTCAGGACGGCGGTGCGTGGGTCCACCTGCGCGACCAGGAACGCCGGGTGGTTGCCGAGGTAGGGTGACACCGAAGGGACGAGCTTGGCGGGGATGGTGGCGTCGCCTGGGAGGCTGCCGCGATGCAACAGCCGGATCTCGTCCATGTGCGTGTGCCCGAACAGGGCGAGGCGGACAACATCCGCGTAATCGATCAGCGTGTCCGGCAACGCTGTGTCGGCCAGAAAGGGCCGGGGGTCGGCTTTGCACATCTCCGCAGGCTGCAGCACGTAGCGATGGAAGGTGGTGTACACGTCGGTGCCGGGCGGGATGTGGCTCTTCACCCAGACATGCTCGTGTGCGCTGCGTGCGGCGGCGAGCTGCGTCCGTAGCCAGTCGAGCTGCGTGCGCTCGGCCGCGCGGTCGGTGTCCCCGCCGCAGGTGGCAAACTGGCGCGCTTCGAAGA
>CAXTRU010000238.1:0-5849 GCA_964246665.1 uncultured Acidobacteriaceae bacterium | reverse complement strand
GGCGCGTTGGTCGCGGGCACACCCGGGTTTGAGGCGCTATGGAAGCAGCTGTTTTCGCTGACGCCGGAAGAGGGCGCGGCTGATCGCTTCGGCAGCTATGGCGAGATGTTCGCCGCGTTCCGCATCACCAGTTAATCGCTTGTCTGTGGATTCCGGTCGCGCCAGACGCGATACAGGCCCCACGCGGCAGCGGTGCAGTTGTCCATAACGCGGCCATCCAGAAGCATGTCTTCGAACTCGTTCACCGTCACCCGGTGAACCGTCATGTCATCCTCTTCCGGGTCGCGATCCGTAGGTCCGGGCGTGAGGTCTTCGGCGAGGAAGATGTTGTGAAGCTGATGCATCACGCCGTACCCGATCCACAACTTCCCGAGCTGCGTCATGCGGCCCGCCCGAAGCCCTGTCTCCTCGCGCAACTCGCCGCTCGCCATCTCTTCCGCGTCAGCGTCGGCTTCTTCCCAGCCTCCCTGCGGAAGCTCAAAGTAGGTCCCCTGCACGGTGTAACGAAACTGACGAACAAGCCAAAGGAAACCCCCTTCCGCCGTGTGCTCGATGGGGATGATGATCGCGGCCGGATCTTTGTCGATGACGCCGTAGACCCCGCGCTGGCCGTTTGCCCGTTCGATGACGTCTTCACGTACACTCGTCCACGGATTGCGGTACACCTCGCGGGTGGAAATGGTTTTGATCGACATGCTACTCGCGGGTAAGGATGGCCAAGCTCATCTTGGGAAGGGTGATTTGTTTGGCGTTCACGTTGATCTCTTTCCGTGACGCAAGCCGCAGCGTCTCGCCTTCATGCACTGGGCAGCGCATCGTTCCCTCGCCAATGTACATCAGCACGCGAACAGAGCCGCGGACCATGGTCAGGCCCTTGCCGTCTTCCGTGCAGCTTACCTTTAGATGGCCGAAGTCCCCATCGTTCAGGTCCACCGTGGAACGGCGCAGTTGAATCAGATCCTTGGTCCATTGCAGCATCTCCGCGTACTTGCCGCCATGCACTTCGCTCCAACGCAGCTTTGAATCTGTAAAAGTCGTCGGCGCCTCAGGATCGGGGATCTCGTCCTCATTCCAGCCGAAGGCCGCGAAGTCACGTTTGCGGCCTTCGGAAACCATGCGACGCATCTCTTCTTCTTCGTGGTCCGCGAAGTAAAGAAACGGACTCGACGCGGCGAACTCCTCGCCCATCCACAGCATGGGCACAAACGGCGCCATCAGCGTCAAGCCAAGCGCGACTTTGCTGGCCTCCATGCCCACAAGGTGCTCCAGGCGTTCACCCGCGGCACGGTTTCCTACCTGATCATGATTTTGGATGTAGCCAAGAAAGTGGTGTGCAGAAAGTCCCTCAACCGGCCGCCCATGCGTGTGGTGGCGAAAGCGCGAATAGCAACCGTCAAACACAAAGGCACCCTTGATGGACTTAACCAGATCATCCATGGATCCGAAATCATCGTAGTATCCGCGCCCCGGTTCGCTCCACAACAGCGTGAAGAGCGAGTGATGGAAGTCGTCAGACCATTGGGCATCCATGCCGTAGCCGTGCGCCTCGATGGACCGGACGAACTTCGGGTCATTCAGGTCACTTTCCGCAATCAAGACATAGCGCTTGCCCGTAGTCGAGCCAAGTCGCGCCACCTCGGAAGACAGCTGCTCCATGAAGTGCACGGCGGAGCGGTCGATGTACTCATGCGTGGCATCTAGGCGAAGACCGTCGCAATGAAAGTCCTTCAGCCACATCAGGGCGTTGTCGATGAAAAAGCGCCGCACCTCATCGCTGCCACCCTCATTGAAGTTCACCGCCGCCCCCCACGGTGTGTGGTACTTGTCCGTCAGGTAGGGTGCGAAACGGTTCGCATAATTGCCGACCGGGCCGAAGTGGTTATATACGACGTCAAGAATCACGGCGAGGTTCTTGGCGTGGCAGGCATCGACGAAGCGCTTGAACGCCTCAGGACCGCCATACGGCTCAAAGGTCGCAAACAGAAAGACGCCGTCATAACCCCAGCCACGATTGCCGGCGAACTCATTGACCGGCATCACCTCCACATGCGTCACGCCAAGCTCGACAAGGTGGTCCAGGTATGGAATTGCGCTGTCAAACGTGCCCTCGGGACTGTATGTGCCGATGTGCAGCTCATAGATGATGCCTGATGACAGGGGCGGTGTGTGCCAACTCCTGTCCGTCCACTGAAACGTGGACTGGTCATACACACGTGACGCGGCATGAACACCGTTGGGCTGCCACAGGCTGCGCGGATCGGGGTACGCCGTCGTGTCCTGGTCGACGAAGTAGGCGTAGTCCGTTCCCGGGCCCGCAGCGTCAACGCAGAGCTGCCACCATCCGTGCTTTTCTGGGCCGTCCATCGGCTGCGGTTCGCCGCCGTTGATCTGTAGCCGCATCTCGTGCGCGCGGGGCGCCCAGATTCTGAATTCGTGCATGCTTGTTCTTGCCTCGTTCGCTACGATGTACGGTTGTGCACGGTGCACTACCTGAAGCGCGTCAGCAGCGCCACAGGAAAGGATTGCAGAAGGGTCTGCGTGTTCTGTTCGCCCGAAGCAAGGTCTTCGCCCGTAAACTCATTTTTCCAGCTGCCTTGCGGTAAGTGCAGGGTAGCGTTCGGCAAACCGCCTTGCTGCATCCAGCGCGGAATGACTGTGATGACGTCTTCGCCACGCTGAAACGCAACCACGCGGTCGGCATCTGGTCCAGTCACTTCGAGCGAGAGGTAATCCGCCTCTGGACCGAACCACGCCGGATGCTCACCGCGCAGTTGCAACGAGCGATGCACGACCTGCAGTTTCGGCAGGCCGTCATCGCTGCGCGCCATGATCTGTGCCGCGTCCAAATTGCGAAGGTCGTCAAGGAGCTTAGCCCGCAACGTGTAGTCCACCGGCCGTCGGTTGTCCGGGTCGACGAGCGAGAGATCCCACAACTCGCCTCCTTGATACAAATCAGGAACGCCGGGCGAGGTGTGCTTCAGCAGTGTTTGGGCGAGCGAGTTGACGCGGCCCGCGTATTGAATGCTGTTGACAAAGTCTTCCAGGTCCTTCGTGAACGCTTTATCCTGCAGCAGCTTTTCCTGGTACTCCGTCAGCGCGTTTTCATAGTCGTTGTTGTTGCTGGTCCACGTGGTGTGCACCTTGGCCTCACGCATGGCCTTCTGCATGTACGCCTTCAAGCGATCGATGTCGATGGGCCACGCGCCCACAAGGGTCTGAAACAAGAACCACTCCGTGCCGGTATCCACCTGCTCGCCGCGCAGGCCGGCGGTCATCTCATGCCACTGCTGCGCCTTCGCCGCAAACTCTTCCGGGATCTCGCTGAGCACGGCCAGGCGCGCACGCACATCGTCGGAGCGCTTGGTGTCATGCGTGCTCAAGGTCAGCATGGTCTGCGGAAACGTCTTCTGGACCGTGCTGTTGTAGTGGTGAAACTCCGCAGGGCTGAAGCCGCTGCATGCCGGGTTGCCGCCCACCTCGTTCAACGCCGTAAGCCGGTTGTAGCAGTAAAAGGCCGTATCTTCCACGCCTTTGGCCATCACCGGCGAGGTGAACTGCTGGAAGCGGTAGACGAACTCGGTTTCTTTTTCGCCGGCAATATTGCCCTGCAGCACCTCACTCATGAAGTCAAAGAGTTGACCGTCAATGTCTGTGCGATTGTTCTTGGCGCATTCAGCGGCCTCGCGAATGATTTGGCGGTCTTCGTCCGTGACCTCCTTGCGCGGCGGGATTACGTAGGTGCGGTAGATCGAGAAGCATGACGCCACTTCGCGGATGGCACGGCGAATTTCGGCGCGCGTGAAGTCACGGTAATCACGGTTTTCTTCGCAGATCTCAACCAGCAGACTGGCCAGCCGGTTTACGTCAGAACCCAATGCCTCCTGGGTGACGTTCAGCTTCTTGTCATGCGCGGTTACCGGGAAGGTGCAATCATCGCTGGTAAACTTCGCGTAGTACTCCCCAAGTCGAATCAGGCCGTCGGGATGCACCAGCAGACCGATCGCCTGGTTCATGAAGTCGTAGCCGCTGGTGCCTTCAATGGGCCAGTTGGGCCGAAGCCACTCGCCCGGCTCAAGGATTTTTTCGCCGATGATCCAGGCTTCCGGCGCTGCCTTGCGCAGGCGCTCGAAGTACTGCAGCGGATCGCGCAGGCCATCCGGGTGATCCACGCGCAAACCGTCCAGAACGCCTTCCTTGACCCACTTCAGAATTAACGCATGCGTCTCTTCAAACACATACTCGCGCTCCATGCGCACGCCGATGAGTGTGTTCACGTCGAAGAAGCGACGATAGCCAAGTTGCTGATCGGCGGTCTTCCAGTAGGAGAGCCGGTAGTTTTGTTGCGAGAGCAACTCGTCCAGCGCATCGGGGCTCGCATTGATCTCGTCAACCACGTTGTCGATCTCAAGACAGGTTGCGCTCTCTTCCAGGCACAACCGGCTTAGCAAGCCCAGCAGAACACGTTTGTCGCGGTCACGCGCATTCAGCTTCCAGCGGTCCCACTCTTCCGCGGACGGCAAGCGCCCAAAACTGGCAGCCAAAAATCGCAGCGTATCGCTGCCCGCGCGGTCGGCAGCCTTGTTCAGAATCAGCGGAAGCGTTGTCGGCGACATCGGCAACTCCTGCTCCGAGGCCTGAAGGGTAAACACGGGACCTGCCCGCTTGATCTTGACGCCTCCATCGCGAAGGACGCGGCCGTACTGGTCGCCTAGGATGGGCACCAACACCTTATCGCGAAGGCGTTCCTCGCTTGAGTTCCAGTCGATGTCAAAGAAGCCGGCATAGCGGCTGTTGGTGCCGTTTTCCAGCACATCCCACCAATAACGGTTTTGGCGGCCGAGACTCATGTGGTTGGGCACAATGTCGAGCACCTGGCCGAGGCCGATCTCACCAAGTTGCTTGCAGAAACGCTCGTGCGCTTCCGCGCCGCCAAGCTCTTCATTCACCTTGCGATGATCGACAACGTCATAGCCATGCCGGCTGTGCGGCGCAGCCTGCAAATACGGTGAGCTATAGACGTGCGAAACACCCAGCTTTTTGAGATAGGGGGTGATCGCCGAGGCGTCGTCGAAACCAAACTCTTCGTGGAGCTGCAACCGGTAGGTCGAGCTGGGAATACGCGCCATGTTGATCGCTCCTGGTACTTGGTTTACGGAGGGGTCAGGGCGCCTGGAGCGCATCGCTGCGCCCCTCATGTTGCCCACATCTTCAACTTCGTCTGCGGTGATAGAGTCTAGCGTGGAAGGCGGGGGTTGTATTCCGCGCAGCTCAGCACCCGGGCTCCGTGAACGGTTCAGGCTTCCATTGCCCGGAAAGCGTGAACGCCGCGTGAACAAGGCCAAGGTGGGACAAAGCCTGCGGAAAGTTCCCCAGCTGACGCTGCGCCTTTGGGTCGTACTCTTCGCTCAACAGCCCAACGTCGTTCCGCAAGGCCAGCAGCCGCTCGAACAGCTCCTTGGCCTCGTCCGTGCGCCCGGCCAGATGCAGGCAGATCACCATCCAGAAGCTGCACGCGAGAAAGGTGCCTTCCTCGCCTTGCAAGCCGTCGTCGGTCTTCGACGTGTCGTACCGTTGCACCAGGCCATCACGAACAAGATGTTTCTGAATGGCATCGATGGTGCCCAGGATGCGGGGATCGTCCGGCGGAAGAAAACCGCCGAGCACCATGCGCAGGCAAGACGCATCCAGCGCGTCCGAGCCATAGCTCTGCACAAAGGCGTTCAGCTCTTTGTTAAAGCCCTGCTCGCAGACCTCCTTGTGAACCATATCGCGATTGATCTTCCATCGCTCAACGTCGCCCTTACCATCAAACTTCTCATGCTGTTTGATGGCGCGGTCCAGCGCAACCC
>CAXTRU010000237.1:0-5850 GCA_964246665.1 uncultured Acidobacteriaceae bacterium | reverse complement strand
TCACCACGTTGGGCAGCGTGATGAACGGTCCACCGTCGCCGGGCCACGTGGTCAGCACCGGAAACTTCAGCAGATCCACCGCGTCACCCTTCAGCACAACGTCCTTGCACGGAGCCTTGCGCCGGTCCACGATCTTCGGGAAGAACGACCCGACCTCGGCCAGCATGGGCAACATTTTCAGCTTGTCCATCAGCCCGCTCGGCGGCACCGGGTGCAGCAGCGTGTCGATCCGCCCTGCAATCTCGTCCAGCGACTCCACCTCGAGCGCCATCTTCATCCGCCGGTCAGAGCCGAACTGATTCATCAGCACCTTCGCACCCGGGTAGCCCTTCACGTTCTCAAACAGCAGCGCCGGGCCACCCGCCTTCGCCGTGCCCTTGCCGGACTTCACCGCGCGATCGGCAATCTCCGCCATCTCCAGCACCGGCGACACCTCCGCCGTCACACGCTTCAGCTCACCCGCCCGCTCCAACACCCGCAACCAATCCCGCAAACCGTCGTAAGCCAATCGAAAACTCCTTCAACCCACTTATCCTATCGGGCCAAAGGAGCTCATTTTGCTCTGGTTTATCTTGCTTGTCATTCCCCGAACGGGGAACCTGCTTTTCAGCAGCCAGACACACTGCTACCGCTAAGAAGCTCCAAAAGTAGCCTTCTCCCAACGCCTAACTCTTAACTCTTACCTCTTCACTCTTCCTACGCCGCTACCCCAACCTCAACCGCATCCAGCGCATACCCGGCGTCCTTCCACCCCTGCAGCCCGCCCCGCAAAGGCCGCACGCGCTTGACCCCAAGCCGCCGCAACTCCAACGCCACTTTGGCGCTGGTCTCTTCGCTGGGGCACGTGCAGTACAGCACGATGTCGCGATCCCGCGGAATCAGTTCGTGCCGTTGCTTCAGCTCGTCCGGCCCAATCCGCAGCGCATTGGGCAGCGTCCATGGGTCGCTCAGCACGTCCAGTGGATGGCGAAGGTCGACCACAAAGGGGCCCGGCAACCCTTCGCGCTGCGCGTCGTCCATCATCGCCAACAACTGCCCGGGCTCCAGCCGTAGGCCGCGCAACTCGCGCAAAAAGCGCACCCGCCGCACATACCGCGCGACCAGAACGCCGGCCACCATCAGCAACACCAAAGGAACGGCATACTGCGCCACCACCGTGAACCACCGCGTGCTGCGCTCGATGATGTCGCCGAGAAACTTGCCGCCAAACAACCACGCGCTCGCCCACACCACCGAGCCGGCAACGTCGTAGGCCACAAAGAGGGGATAGCTCACCCCACCCTGCCCCGCCAGCGGAGCCGCCATGGTGCTCAACCCGGGTACAAACTTCGCAAACAACATCGTCGTTCCGCCCCGCCGCGCCAGGCTTCCCTGGGTGCGCGTCACGCAACTCGCAGCCTCGAACGACATCTTGCACAGCACATTGACAATCCGCGTGCCGTACCGCCGTCCCAACCAGAACCACATCGAGTCGGCCAGCAGGCACGCCAGCAACACCACCGGCAACACAAAGGCGACATGCAGCTTGTGGGCTGCACTCATCGTCCCGGCAGCCAACAACACCGGCACACTCGGCACCGGCAGCCCGGCCTGTTCGATGAAGACCCAGCCAAACAGGATCAGGTAAGCATGGTGCACAAACGCCCGCAAAAGAAATGCCACAGCTCACCTCCTGTCAACCCGATATCGCATAGATGTACCACGAACGGGTGGGGTGCAAAACAAATTGGGAGTAGGGAGTAGGGAGCAGGGAGCAGGGAGCAGGAAGCAGGGAATAGGAAGTAGGAAACAGATGCCCCGTCACAAACACGATGATGGGAACGCAGCCGAAGCCGCGTCCCCGTCCGCAACACTCCCTATTCCCTATTCCCTATTCCCTATTCCCTGCTTACTTCACATGCACATCCGGCTCAACGCTCATACCCGCCCTTAGCGCGTGATCCTGGTTCTCGTTTTGTAGGTTGGTGAAGTCGATGCGTACCGGGATACGCTGCACGACTTTGACATAGTTGCCGGTCGCATTCTCCGGCGGGAACAAGCTGAGCCGCGAGCCGGTCGCTCCGCCAATCTGCGTGATCTTGCCCGTGAACTTACGCCCGCCCAGCGCGTCGACCTTGATGTCGACCTCCTGGCCGGTACGCATGCCCTTCAACTGCGTTTCCTTGAAGTTGGCCGTCACAAACAGGTTTTGCAGCGGCACCACGGTCAGCAACGCCTGGCCAACGCTCAGGTTATTGCCGATCGCCACATTCTTTCGGCTGATAATGCCGTCGATTGGCGAAACGATATGGCAATAGTTCAGGTTCAGCCTGGCCTGGTCGACCCGTGCCTGGGCCTGTTGGATACTGGCCTGCGCCGCCTGCGCCCGTGCATTCTGCACAGCGATCTGCTTGGGCGCTGTTTGCTGACTCTGGGCCTGCTGCGACCGTGCCGAAGCCAGCCGCTGCTCGGAGGCTAGCACGTTTTCCTGGGCGGCCGCCGCGCTCTTCTGTGCTTCGTCGACACTCGCCTGCGCGGCCGTCGCCGTTGCCACCGCGGCGTCATACTGCTGCTTGGAGATCACGTCGCGCGCCACCAGCGGGGTATAGCGGTCCACATCCGTCTGCGCCTTCAGGGCGTTCGCCTGGGCCTGCAGGATGCGCGCCTGCGCCGCCTGCGCTTGGGCCCGAGCCTGCGCCACCGTCGCTGCACCGCTCTGGACATCCTGCCCGGCCGTTGTGACGCTTGTACGCACCGTCACACTGGTGATCGGCACATTGGAGGTCGCCTGCACGTACTCGGCCTTCGCGTTCGCTAGGTTCGCCTCGGCCTGCTCCAGCGCCACCTGGTAGTCGCTCGGGTCGATATCCGCGATCGGATCGCCCGCATGCACTGCCTGATCTTCCTTTACGTGTACCTGCGTCACCTGGCCCGCAACACGCGCGCTTACCTGGTACAGATCGCCGTCCACCTGTGCGTCATCGGTGTCTTCCGTAAAGGTCGAACGCCAGTACATAAACCCAGCGATGAGCGCCAGGATCAACACCACCGCAAGAATGATGATTCGCCGTCCCGTCTTCTTCGCCGGCGGTTCCGGGGCCGGGGTGGCGTTCGCGTTGCTGCCCGGACCGGCGCCCGGCTGCGTATTGTGCGGCCCCGCCTGCTCCCCGCCGGCACCCTGCGGCTGAATCTGCACCGTTCCGGAGATCTGCGCGGTCTGTGTTCCGCCTTGTCCCTGACTATCTTGATCGGCCACCGTTACTTCCCTCCGAGATAACTCTTGTAGTTCGTCGTCGCGACACCCAGCGCCCGGGCCAGCTCCAGCTTGGCCACGTTGTGCTGATACAGCGCTGCGATGTATTGATCATTTGCCTGCTGCTCGGTTGCCAAGGCCTGCGAAACCGGCAGGTTATCGGCCACACCCGCGCGGAAACGCTCCTGCGCTTCCTTCAGGGCTTCGTCCGACAGGTCCACGTTGCTTTTGGCCGCCTGCACCAGCTTGGCCGCGGACTCAATGTCCAGGATGGCATCGCGCACATCCGCGTTTACCTGCTGGATGTCATCGGCCAGGCGGGCCTCCACTTGATCCCGTTGCGCCGCCGCAATCTGCTCATCGCCGTGCGTCTTTGCGATCTGCAAGATCGGCGCTGAAATCTGCCCCGTGGCTGTGTAGGTGCTATGCGAGTGTCCGGGCGTCGTTCCCAGGTCGCCGAAGTCGCCGGTCACATTGGCCACGGGCAGCTGCTCATCGAACGCTGCCTTCTGCCCGGCCTTGGCCGCCTCCACGCGCTGCGCATCCGCCGCCAGATCCTTGCGCTGTTTGAGCGCCTGCTGGAACGCTGCCTCAGCCTCCGGCGTGTCCAGCGACGCATAGGGTGCGGTGTCCACCAGCGTGAATTGTTGATCCAAAGGTAAGCCGATGGCCCGTGCCAGCGCGATCTTGTCCTTGGCCAACTGGTTGGTCGCCGAAATCAAATTTTGCTGCTGATTCTGGTAATCCACTTGCGCCCGCAACACATCCAGCCGTGGGCTGGTGCCCGCCTCATGCGCCGCGGTTGCCTGGTCCAGGCTCAGCTTTGACTCCGCGATCTGCGCCTCGACCGCCGTGATGCGTGCGGCATCCGCACTGCACAGCAGATACGCATTGCCCACCGTCAGCACCACCATGTCGCGCGCATCGTCCGCGGTCAGCTTCGCCGCCTGGAAGTTGTGCTTGCCCGCGATGTAGTTCTGGATCGACTGCAGGTTGACCAAATTTTGCGTCAAATACGCCCGAAAATCCACCACCTGGAACGGACCGACGATAGGATTGATACCCGGGAACCGCAACCCAAACGCGGCGAGGTTGACCTGCTCCACCGTGATGTTGGCCCCTGCCGTGACGGTCGGCAGAAGCTGCTGCAACTCCGTCAATCGCTGCCCGTTGGCGCTTTTGATGTCGCTGCTCTGCAGCACCACGCCGAGGTTGTAGCGCAGCCCTCGCCGGATCGCGTCATCGAGCGTCAGATCCAGGTTGCCGGCCGTGGCCTTATCCCGGATCACGCTGCCACGGAAGCTCTGGTCGGTGGCGCTTCCCGGGCTCACATTCGGCCCCGGTTGCGAGAGCTGCTGCTGAATCTGCTGAACCGCGCCGAGATTGCTGGACGAACTCGCCCCCGACGCACTGTTGCCGCTGCCGCTGGTCGCTCCGGCCGTCTGCGCCCTTGCACCCTGTCCCGCCAACAGCAGCAGACCGGACGCACCAACGCCCAACACCAGCCGTCTCCTCATTTGCCCCATCACTCCCATGCTATCGAAACAGCAGCCATCCTTCGGCTTGGCACAACCAGAAAGGCCCTGCGTGCGCTGTTTTCTCTTTTTCGATGCACCCGGTCGCCGCTTGATGCAAAAAAGCCTGCGCCTTCCTCAACTTCCAGGCGCAAACCTCCATGGGTCACATGGGTGAAGGCAATCGGCGCAACAACGCCCTGCCACGTTTTCGCTGCGGAAAAGCGCTTGGGCAAGCGCTAGTGGACGAGTTCTTCCATCACCATGTCGCTCGTAGCCGCTTCCGTCAGCAGCCCCAACACCTTCAGCAGATCCACCGTGCGTCCGGCCTGCCCACCGAAGACGTAGTGGCATCCGGAGATCCAGGTGCGCTCAAGAATGACCACACCGCCGCCATAGGTGAGCTCACAGTTTTCCAGGGAGCAATCGATGAAGTGCTTGCCATCCAGCAGCACCGCTTCGTCGCAGAAGGCATGATCGGACACGATGTGCAGGGTGAGGTCTCCGGGGATGAGGTGGTCATGCGTCCCGTACTGACCACCTCAAGTGTAGCCCCGGCCCTTGTGGTTTCCCGGGAACCTGCCCGAAAAGTTGTAGCGGGGTCCGCCTTCGCTTTCCACAAAGCACAGCAGCCCCGGCCAGGGAGACAATCTCACCGGGCCTCATTACACTCACATCCGGGACCGAAGCCTGGGAGGGCACCGCATGTTTCTTGGCATCGACGTAGGCACCGGCGGAACCCGCGCCATCCTGATCGACCGCAGCGGCGCCGTACTCGCGTCCCACTCCGCCAGCCACGCGCCCATCGTTTCCGCCCATATCGGCTGGGCCGAACAGGACCCCAACGACTGGTGGCGCGCCGCCCAGGAAGCCACCCAGGGCGCCCTGAAGCTCGCCCACAGCGCAGGCCATACCGGCCCCGTGGAGGCGGTCGGCCTCACCGGCCAAATGCACGGCTGCGTCATGCTCGACCGCAACTTCGAGGTCCTTCGCCCCGCCCTCATCTGGGCCGACCAGCGCACCCAACCCCAGTGCGACTCCATCACCGAAAAAGTCGGCTACAGCCGCCTCATCGAGCTCGTCGCCAACCCCGCCCTCCCCAAC
>CAXTRU010000236.1:3680-5863 GCA_964246665.1 uncultured Acidobacteriaceae bacterium | reverse complement strand
CCCCGGCCAGCGGCAGTACGGTGACCACGGCAACGTCCACGCCCGTCTCGCAGGTCGTCACCGCGGCGGTCTCCAGCATTACGCTGGCCTCGTCGCAGAACCCGGCCATCGTCACCCAATCCATCACCCTGTCCGCCACGGTACCCACGTCCATCCCGGGCGTTGCGCCCACCGGCAAGGTGACCTTCTATGACGGCACCACCGCGATCGGCACAGGGCAGCTTGGCGCCAATGGCATCGCCACGATGGCCACCACGACCCTCACGGGCGGCTCGCACAACATCACCGCGGTCTACGCCGGTGACGCCAACTACGCCACCTCCACCTCACCGGTGGTGGCGCAGAAGGTCGCCGACTACACCGTCGGCAACACCACGCCGACCATGAGCGCCGATCCGGGTGCCGCCGCTGCCTTCAACATCACCGTCACCCCGGTAGGCACCATCGGCTTCAGCGCACCGGTCGTCCTCACCGTCACGGGTCTGCCGGCCAAGTACACGGCAGCCTTCGCGCAGGGCACGGTCACCCCGGGTTCGACAACTGCCTCCACCACCATGACCGTGCAGACCTTCGCACAGGCCCTCACGGCCATGGAGCATGAGCACCACATCAAGACCCTGGAGACAGCCGCTGCCTGGGCCTGCCTGTTCCCGCTGCTCGGCCTGCGTCGCGTTCGTCGCCGCCTGCCGAAGGCACTCCTGATGTTTGCCCTGGTGCTTGGGTCCTTCGGCGTCATCGCTCCGCTGACCGGTTGCGGTGGCGGCTACTTCGGCCCGCAACCTGCCAGCTACACACTCACCGTCACCGGCACCAGTGGCACGCTGCAGCGCACCACCACCGTCACCCTGAACGTTCGCTAACGTCCCCGGGGGAGCCTTCGGCTCCTCCTGAGACCGCGGCGGTCCCAGCTACTCCGCAAGCTCTGAGGATTCGATGAAAGGTTTGTCCACAACGAAACTGCTCGCCGCCGCCCTGTTCCTTGGCGCATCCGTAGCGCACGGGCAAGCGACGGGCTCCGCCCCGTTTGGCCTCGAAAACGGCCAGGCGCCACCTTTGCAGGTCGGCCTGCAGTTCCAGGCCACGCACGCCAACGCGCCTCCGGGCCAGTGCGGCTGCTTCTGGATGGAGGGTGGCGGCCTGCAAATCGTGCGTTCCTTCTGGCCCAACCTCAGCGTCGTCGCCGACATCTACTACGGCGCCAACGGAGCCATCAACAACACCGACGAGCAGATCAGCATCTTTAACTACGTTTTCGGCCCGCGCTACAACTACCGGACCTCGACGCGCTACACGCCCTACGGCCAGGTCCTCGGCGGCGCGTCCCACGTCTCGTCCAACTACTACGCCTACAAGTCCGGCGAAACGGCATTAGCGTTGCAGGCAGGCCTCGGCGTAGAAACCAACCTCAAGCGCCACTACTCCGTGCCCGTAGAAGCCGACTGGGTCTACTCCCGCGCGCTCAACGGCGTAAACACCCACCAAAACAATCTCCGCATCGGCTTCGGCATCAACTACCGCTTCGGCCCAGGCTAACCAAAACCAACCACCCCAATGAGAAAAACGCGGCCAGCCAAACAAGCCCAACCGCCCCCTCTCGTCTCTCGTCTCTCCTAACTCGTCTCTCGTCTCTCTTAACTCCTAACTCCTAACTCCTAACTCCCTCACCTCTCCACCCCAAACGCAAACACCGTCTCCGAACGCATCGTCTGCCCCGGCTTCAGCTCCGTCGTCGGAAACTTCGGCTGGTTCGGCGAGTCAGGGAAGTGCTGCGTTTCCAGGCAAAAGCCCGCATGCTTGGCATACGCCGCGCCCGAGGCCCCATGGAGCGAGCCATCCAGGAAGTTGCCTGAGTAGAACTGCACGCCAGGCTCCGTCGTCGTTTCCGTCAGCGTGCGCCCACTCGCCGGGTCAACGACCTTCGCGGCCAGATGCATTCCCGCGCCGCCGTTCAGCACGAAGTTATGGTCATAGCCGCCCGCAATCTTTAGCTGGTCGTTGGGGTCATTAATATGGGCACCGATGGCGGTTGGCTGCCGCAAATCGAACGGCGTTCCCGCCACCGGCGCCAGCTGGCCCGTCGGGATCAGCGTGCTGTTCACCGGCGTAATCCGGTCCGCGGCGATCATGATCTTGTCCTGCAACACATCGCCGCTGCCTTCGCCCGCAAGATTGAAGTACGTGTG
>CAXTRU010000236.1:2532-3623 GCA_964246665.1 uncultured Acidobacteriaceae bacterium | reverse complement strand
GGCTTGGTGGTCGTCGCGCTGTATTCAATCTTCAGCGACCCACCCTGCAGCGTGTAGCGCACATGCGCCGTCAGCTGCCCCGGAAAGCCCATGTCGCCATCCGGGCTCACCAGCGTAAGCTCCACGCCATTTGCGGTCTTCTGCCCCGTCCACACTTTGCGGTCAAAGCCTGTGGTGCCGCCGTGCAGCGCGTTGCCATGATCGTTGGTCGGCACATGGTACGTCTGGCCCTCAAGGCTAAACGTGCCCTTGGCGATGCGGTTGCCGTAGCGCCCCACCACCGAGCCCATATAGGTCTTCGTGTCGGCTTGGTAGCCCGCCAGGTCCTTGAAGCCCAAAATCACATCGGCCTTCTTGCCGTTGCGGTCCGGGGCCTCGACGCTGACGATATGCGCGCCGTAGTTGGTGATGCGGATCGTCAGGTCGGCATCGGTCAGCGTGTACAGTTCCACCGGCTTTCCATCCACATTGCCCCAGGGCGCAACCGTCACAGCACCATGGGCTAAGGGAGCAAGGGCAAACAGCGACGCGGCAAGCGACGAAGTGGCGAACAGCGAAAGTTTCATTCGATCTCCTGAGGCAGAAAGTGTACTGCGGTCGCCCATCCTTTGGCGCTCACCGCAGCTAGGGCGAAGGCAGCGCTTCTCCCGAAACCGCATAATGCGTTACGGCATCTGCGCGGCAGCTACAGGCGTTCCACGGCCGGTCAACTCGCGGATCAGATCCACCTCGCGCTGCCGATAGGGCGTGTCGTCCTGCCGAAAAACCTCATGGAACCAGATGGTCGGTGGCCGCAACGTGTACGGCCTGTCCCAGGAGTCCCACGGCATGTATGTCTGCGTCTTGCCCGCCACAAACCCCCAGTTGATGGCTGCCACATGCATCTTCTTGGCCAGCGGAAGGATCGTGTCAAACGTGCTTCCATTGCCGCGCGCCATGTATTCCGTACACATCAGCGGCCGATGCAGTGCCTGCAGTTCCTCCACCCGCGCCTGGAATCCTTCGGGCCATTCGTAGTTGTGGAATGAGATCACATCCGACTCGCGCAACTGAATCTTGGTCGTGGCGCTTTCCTTGTCCGCATGCACCCA
>CAXTRU010000236.1:0-2491 GCA_964246665.1 uncultured Acidobacteriaceae bacterium | reverse complement strand
CGCCGCACCTTGGCCTCGGCATCCTCATGGAAGCGATTGTCATTGGTGTTGTCGGGCTCGTTCCATACGTCCCATCCCAGCACCCGGTCGTCGTTGGCGAAGGCCCCTACCACGCCCTGCACATACGCCTTCAGCTCCGGCTCCACCGCCGGGTCCTGCAACCGTTGTTGCCCGGGGCTCTGCACCCACCCAGAGTTATGCACGCCCGGGATCGGCGGATGTTGCGGTCCAAGGTGCGGATTCGGCTCCCAGCAGGAGTCGAACAGCACCAGCAGCGGACGGATATGGTGTTTGCTCGCAATCGTCAGGAAAGCATCCAGGCGCTGTTGAAAGCCTTTCGGATCGCTCGTCCAAAGCTGGTCCTGCAAGAACACCCGCATGGTGTTCATCCCGATCGACTCGCCCATACCCAGCTCTTTGTCATTCAGCGCAGGGTTAAAAGTTGCCGCTTGAAACATCTCCAACTCGTTGATCGCGTCCGACGGGACGTAGTTGGCGCCCACCAGCCAGGGCTGTGCGTCATACCATGCCTGCGCCTTGGCCTCACTCCATCGTTGGTTGGCGGCGGGCGCTTCTGCCGCGCAGGTTAGGGTCCACAGCAGCAGGCAACAGATCAGCCGGGCTTTCATGCAATCTCCTCAAAGTAGCTGGACCAGAATGCACGAAAGCTCATACGGGATGCAAAGCAAGGCTCGCGCACAGGCGCCCTTCCGTTCATCGCGGCAGCTCGGGCGATGCCGATCATACGCAGGTTGTCGTTCGTTTTGGGTTTAGGATAACGTCGATCAATCGACACCTCCTGCCGTTGCTCCGCTGCAATGTCTCGGGTCGCTATTTTCTGCAGACACCGCCTCGGGTACGCTGAACACGCCGCATCTGGCAAGGGGAGTTCGCATGAGCAACGCGTCCAGGCACGAGATCTGGTTCATCACCGGCAGCCAACACCTGTACGGCCCCCAAACGCTGGAGCAGGTAGCCACCAACGCGCACACCGTCGCCCAATCGCTGGACGCCGAAGCGACCATTCCCGTCCACATTGTGCCGAAGCCCGTCGTCAAGACCGCCGATGAGATCCTCGCGCTGTGCCGCGAAGCCAACAACGCCGGCCAGTGCATCGGTCTGGTGCTGTGGATGCACACCTTCTCGCCCGCCAAGATGTGGATCGCCGGCCTGCAGGCGCTGCGCAAGCCGTTCCTCCATCTGCACACCCAGGCCAACGACAGGCTCCCCTACAGCACCATCGACATGGACTTCATGAACCTGAACCAGGCCGCCCACGGCGACCGCGAGTTCGGCTTCCTTACCGCGCGCTTGCGCCTCGCCCGCAAGGTCGTCGTCGGCTATTGGCGCGATCCCGATACCGTCGCCGAAGTCGCGACCTGGACGCGTGCCGCGCTCGGCTGGCATGAGTCGCAGCACCTCAAAGTGGCCCGCTTCGGCGACAACATGCGCAACGTCGCCGTCACCGAAGGCGACAAGGTCGAAGCGCAACGTGTCTTCGGCTACCAGGTCAACGGCTACGGCGTCGGCGATCTCGTCGAGCGCATGCATGGGTTCTCCGACTCCGAAGTCCAACAGCTCATCGCCGAGTACCGCGAGCAGTACAGCATCGCCGAAGCGCACAACAAGCCCGACGCCCTCGCCGTCGCCGCCCGCATCGAGCTCGGTATGCGCGCCTTCCTCACCGAAGGCGGCTTCGGCGCGTTCACCGACACCTTCGAAGACCTTCACGGTCTCGGGCAGCTGCCCGGCATCGCCACGCAGCGCCTCATGGCCTCCGGCTTCGGCTTCGGCGGGGAAGGGGACTGGAAGACCGCCGCGCTCGTCCGCATCATGAAGGTGATGGCGGGGGGCCTGCCCGGCGGCACCAGCTTCATGGAGGACTATACCTACGACCTCGCCGGTCTTTCCGACTCCAAGGTCCTCGGCTCCCACATGCTGGAGATCTGCCCCACCATCGCCAATCTCGAAGTCAAGCCAACCCTCGAAGTCCACCCGCTCGGCATCGGCGGAAAGGCTGATCCCGTCCGCCTCGTCTTCACGTCGCCCAGCGGCCCCGCGGTCGTCGCGTCGGTCGTGGACATGGGCAGCCGCTTCCGCATGATCGTCAACGAGATCGATGTCGTGACGCCCGAGCACGATCTCCCCAAGCTGCCCGTCGCCCGCAGCCTCTGGCTGCCAAAACCCAATCTCAAGGTCGCCGCGGCTGCCTGGATCTACGCCGGCGGCGCCCACCACACGGGCTTCTCGCAGGCGCTCACCACGGAGCACCTCCGCGACTTCGCCGAGATCGCCGGCGTGGAGTTCGTAACCATTGACGCCGACACCCGCATCCCCGCTTTTCGGCGTGAACTGCACTGGAGCGACGCCGCCTACAAGCTCTCGTAGTCACAAGCTTCTCTACCGCTTGGTGACTCCCTGTTCGCTGCAGGTATCACCGGCCAAGGATCCGGGCGTTCTGAGCAACCTCGCCGCCTCCCTGGCGCACGTG
>CAXTRU010000235.1:0-5865 GCA_964246665.1 uncultured Acidobacteriaceae bacterium | reverse complement strand
CACGATCACGGTGCACCTCCGATCCCGTCAGCCGCCTGGGCGGCGCGGGCAGCCCGGCGGTGCCGGCCGTGGGCAGGGGGTGCCGTTCGACTTTGGCGGGTTTGATTTCTCGAACTTTGCGAATGGGCCTGCAGCTGCAGGACGAGGCCCTGCGGACAGCGCCGGGGGCGGGTTTGGGTCGAGCTTCCGCGATCTGTTCAGCGGCATGTTCAACGGCGGCCGGCAGCCGCGTGGACCGCAACCTGGGACGGATCTTGAGTACCAGATTGAGGTTGATTTCTGGACGGCGATTCGCGGCGGTGTGACGCGCCTGGAGATCCAGCGGCAGGAGCAGTGCAATACGTGCAAGGGCCGCGGCGTGCAGGGCGGCAGCATGGAATGCCCGGAGTGCCATGGCTCCGGACAGGTGACCCAGATGGGCGGGCGGATGAAGTTCAACATCCAGTGCCCGCGCTGTGGCGGCTCCGGCAAGGTGCAGAATGCGTGCCCTACCTGCGATGGCGCCGGGGTGCTTACACGGCGTGAGCCGCTGGAATTCCGCATTAAGCCCGGCACACGCGATGGGCAACGCATCCGGCTGGCGGGCAGAGGCAATGCCGGCACGGAGGGTGCCTCGGCGGGCGACCTGTTCCTGATCATTAAGGTAAAGGAGCATGCCCTGTTCAAGCGGCACGGGGACGACATCCACATCACGGTGCCGGTAACCGCGATGGAGGCGGCTCTCGGGGCGCGCATCGATGTGCCGACGATCGACGGCGAAGGTGCACACGGTGGGCGCGCGCAGTTGAAGATTCCGCCAGGGACGCAAACTGGTCAGAAGCTTCGCATGCGCGAAAAGGGCGCCCCCGTGGCGGCGCGCGATGGGCAGCGTGGCGATCAGATTGTTGAGGTGAAGATCGTGGTGCCGCGAGTGCAGGATGAGCGGTCCAAGGAGATTCTGCGGGAGCTGCAGCGGTTAAATCCGGAGGATCCTCGGGCGGAGATGTTGAGTGAGGTATGACGGATGATGAGATCTATGAATACCTAGGGCAAGTATTTGAGTGGGACCGGCGGAAAGCGGCGATGAACGTCCTGCGCCACGGCATCCGGTTCACTGAAGCAGCCACGGTCATCTTCGATCAGGATGCTGTGTACGAACCCGACCCGGACCACTCGGACGAGGAAGACCGCTTCATCGTCATCGGCCAGTCGGTAATTCCCAATCTGATCGCCGTCGTCCACGTATATAGGACCGAGCGGACTAGAATTATCAGTGCACGGAAGCCAACAAGGACGGAAAGGAGGCTGTATGAAAGCAGATTGGGAAGATAACTACGAGATGCGTGACGAGTATGACTTTTCTAAGGGGATCAAGAATGTCTGGTTTCAGGATTTCAGGCAGTTGAACCTGGTCTCTCTGGACGCGGATGTGAAGGCAGTTTTCCCGGACTCCGCAGCGGTGAATGCGGCGTTGCGCGGGCTGATACAGGCCCGTGGGTCTGAGAATGAGGAGCAAGCCTCGACGAGAGCGTCAGAGGCTGCGTAGTACCACCAGCCGCTGTGTTCAAGTCGGTAGGTGCTACGGCTTGGGTAGCACGTAGTCGTTTGTCAGACGATTTAGCCATTGGAGTCCGCCCGGGAATAGGCCGGCATAGCGGGAGCCGAGATAGGCTTGGGGCGTGATCGTAATCTCTGTGCGGGATTGGGTGAGGGCGCTGTAGATCTTGCTGGATGCATGCTCGACGGTGGTGGAAATGCCCGGCGTTTTTGCGCAAAACTTGAACCAGGCCTCCTCCGCTTGGACGTTGCCGTGGAAGTGCGCGTGATCTTCGCCGCCGGTGCGCATCAGGCCCGGGCAGACGGTGAGCACGTGGATGCCTTTACCCTTCAACTCGGCATAGAGGCCTTCGGAGAAGCCCGTCATCGCAAACTTCGAGGCGGTGTAAGGCAGCATGTGAGGCACCGGGATCTTGCCGCCGATCGATGAAATGTTGATCAGGGCGGCGCGTTTGCTCCAGCCCGGGGCGGGGTTCTGCGCAAGCAGCCGCGGCAGGGAAGCCCAGGTGGTCTGCATCGCGGCGAGGAAATTGACCCGCATGGTCTGCTCGAACATGTCGGCGGTCATGGCCTCGATGGGGCCGACCTCGATGATGCCGGCATTGTTGACCAGCACATCGATCCGTCCAAAGCGCGCGAAGGTGTCATTGACCATGCGCCGGCAGTCTTCCGGCTTGGACAGGTCGACGGGAACGAGGAAGAAGTTCTCGGGGCTGAGGTGAGGGTGCTGCTCCAACAGCGACTGCTGTGCCTTTTGCAGCTCGTCAAAGCTGCGCGCGGCGAGCACCAGGTTCACTGGCCGCTGGGCGAAGCGGTTGGCGATCGCGAAGCCGAGACCGCGCGAGCCACCGGTGATCAAAATTACGGCACCCTCGGGCGGCGGCGTGGCGGTGAGCACACGGGTGAGGGCGACTGCGGCGGCAGTGGCGCCCAGAGCGGCGGCGATGGCGAAGGAGCTGCTGGAAGAACGACCCATGCCGCGTTGGATGCAAGTGGCTCTGGCGAAGGGGACATGCTCGGGGTATGCTCGTTTCGGGTGGCCCACAAAAGACTATGGCTACAAAGCGCAAATCAAAAGGGGCGTACATGATCTCGGCCGTAGCTGAGATGTATGACATTCATCCGCAAACCCTGCGCCTGTATGAGCGTGAAGGCCTGCTGCGGCCGTCGCGATCGGAGGGCAACACGCGGCTGTACACGGACGAAGACCTGGAACGGCTGGAGTTCATCCTGAACCTGGCGAGAGATCTCGGAGTGAACATCGCGGGCATCGCGATTGTGTTGCAGATGCGCGAGCGCATGGAAGAGATGAACCGGCAGATGCAGGGCTTTGTCGAGTACGTGCGTACCGAAATGCTGACCCGCATGCAGCAGGCGCAGGGGACGACCGGGCCGGGCCTGGTTCCGCTCCGGCGGCCTGTGGTGATGCCCACACGCGAGGGTGCGGGGACGAAGGCACGCACCAAGGCTCGGTAAAGATAGGACGGCGGGTGATTCCCGTATGAGCAAAAGGTCGCCGAAGACCTATTTAGCTTGGTGCGGCACGACGGGAAGATCGCTTGGGTGGAATGCGGGGTTGAGGAACTCCGAGAGCTCCTGCCAGCTGAAGGTGATCTCCGGCGATCCCCGCGCGTAGCTGGACACCGCGTACGGGGCGAAGGCGATCGTCAGGCCGTCCTTTGACAGGATCCATGACGTTTCCTCTTTAAGCGAGCCGGCAACACCGTCGTGAAGCTCCTTGCCGCTCCACAGCCCCTCAGCGCCGTTCGCCTCGGTCAGCTTGGCGATCGCAGGCTGGATCAGCGCCGTCTGCCAGTGCGCCTCAGGGCGTAACACGTCATTCGCGGTGACGGCCTTGTGTTGGTCGAGGCTCCACAGGTAGGTGGCCCTTCCGGTGTTCGGGTGCGCGGCGCCCCAGCCGTAGGTGCTCTGGACGAAGCGCACCTCGATGAAGTGAGCGTTGGCTTTGAGCACCTCGAAGCCGCCGTCGCTGTACCCATCGGGTTGGATCGAGCTGTCGAGGGTGGAGAAGACGCCGTTGGACGACACTGTTTCCACTTTGACCGCTTCTTCGTAGACCGCGCGATTCCATTGGCTTTGCTCAGCGTTGGGAGCGTCGGCCTGGGGCCACGCGAACTCGCCGTAACCAAAGCCCGGGTCGTTGGGCGGCCGCTGATCGTTCGCTGTGGGAGCCTTGCCAGGCACAAAGACAAAGTGGGCGCGAGTGTAGAAAAGCTGGCCATCCTGGCGCTGCACGCCCTTGGTTAGCTCATCGATACGGATCTTGTAGTTCTGGGTGAGGCAGTCCGTGAGCTTGCCGACAGCTGGGCTGTTCGCCGGGCAGACCTTGTCCAGCCACGCAAGCCACTCGCGCTGGTCGGCTTGCACGAGAGCGCCGCTCGCCGGCGTAAGCTGGCTGCGTACCGCGGCGTAGTCCTTGGCGAGATCGCTGTCCAACGTGGAAAGAGCAGGGGACGAGCAGACCGTCGATTCACGGACCGTGTGCGCCTTTGCGCAGTCGAAGCTGGCAGCGTGTGCCAAGGGCAAGGCAAGAAGAAGCAGGGCAAGAGGAAGCAAGACAAAAGCAAAGGCGCGCATAGGATTCAAGCAAGTCATCAGCCGTACTCGTCTAAACTTAGCCAGTCAGTCCAGAGTGTACGTGGGATTGAACAGGATCATTGAAGTTTTCTATGCGCAAGAGTTCCGGTTCGTTGTTTTGGGTGGCGGCTTTGGGTACCGTCACGTCCACGATCTACTGCGGCATGGTCGTGGTGGCGGCAGTTCGCTTCGGTCTGCGGAAGCGTCGTGAGGATCGCCAACCGGCTAACTTTCTTCCGCCTGTGAGCATGCTGAAGCCGCTGCATGGCACCGAGCCGGGCATGGAGCGCAATCTCGAAACCTTTTTCGAGCAGGACTACCCCGAGTTTGAGTTGCTGTTCTGTGCGCGGCAAGAAACGGATGAAGGCCTGCGTCTGGCGCGGCGCGTTGGGGCGCGGTACTCGAACGTGAAGGCAAAGTATGTGACCTGCGGCGAGCCGATGCCGCGCTTCCACAACGCCAAGGTGTACTCGCTGGCCAAGCTGGATTCCGTGGCGCAGTATGACAGCTTTGTGACCAGCGACGCAGACGTGCGCGTGACGCCCGTGTACCTGCAACGCATGGTGCAGAACCTTCGCGATCCCAAGGTGGGGTTGGCATGGCCGCTCTACCTGGGAACGGCCCACCCAGGGGCGGGACTGCCGTCGCGTCTGGATGCCGTGGGCAAGAGCGTAGAGATGACCAGCGGCGCGCTGGTGGCGGACTTGCTGGCAGGGACGGACTTCGCCCTGGGCGCGACGATGGCAGTGCGGCGCAAAAGCTTTCAAGACGTTGGCGGCTTCGGCGAGCTGGGACAGTTTTATGCGGACGATTTTGTGTTGGGGAACAGGCTGGCCTCGCAGGGAACCACGGTGCGCATGGCAACGCATGTGATTCGGCTGATGGTGCAGGACTCGCCCTTCTGGTTGAGCTATCGCAACCAGTTGCGGTGGATGCAGAGCACGCGGCGCTCGCGTCCGTGGGGACATCTTGGCAGCGGGCTTACGTTTTCCGTGCCATACGGTGTATTCGGATTGGCCTGGGGCGTGCTGACCGGGCAGGTAGGGCTTGGGGCGCTTTGGCTACTGTTTACCGTTGTGAACCGGTGGGTGCAGGCCGTTGCCATTCTGCGTGCGCTGGGCGACCCGGATTGGGAGCTCAACACGCTGATGTATCCCTTGCGCGATCTGTTAGGTGGTGTGTTATGGGTGAACAGCTATCTTGGCGAAAACTTCTACTACCGCGGCAAAATGTACCGGCTGAAGCCGGGCGGCGCCGTGGAGCTGCCGGAAGAGATGAATCACGACGGGCTCGCCCTCTAACGGGCTCTCGGGAGGACGGTGTGCGGATGCAGAAGGTGCGGTGGTTCCGTTTGCTATGCCGAGGTGTTTTGTCGCTCATCGCGTCCAGTCTGGGCGGATTGGCGGTTGCGCAAGCCATCCCGTCCATGGCCACCAGTGCGGATCCACGGTTTGAGGTGGCGACGGTGAAACCGAGCGATCCCGCCAAGGGGAGCTCGGGGTTCCAGATACGGGGCCGGCGTGTGATCGTGTTGAACGAAACGCTGGACTCCATGCTGGAGTTTGCTTATGGCGTGCAGCGCAGGCAGATTGTGGATGAACCGGCCTGGATGGAAACCGAACGCTACGACGTGGACGGCTTCCCTGATGCTGAGGGGATGCCGAGTGTCGATCAATACCGGGCCATGGTTCGTAAGTTGCTGGCCGACCGGTTTCAGCTAACGGTCCGCCG
>CAXTRU010000234.1:3913-5876 GCA_964246665.1 uncultured Acidobacteriaceae bacterium | reverse complement strand
CCCGTGAGCGCGCGCTCGCCGCGCAGCAGGACCCGCTCTTCCGGGCCGCACCGGAGCGCTGGCTGGAGTCCGTGTTGCGCGAGAATCTTGCGCCCTTGACGCGCTCCCTTGGGCCATCGCCGGCAGCGTTCCGAAGGACCGACATGCGCACGGCTGAGGATGCCGACCCCGATACCCTGGGCAACCGCGCCACGCATGCGCAAAGCGGATGGGCTCGGGGCACAGCTCGCGGGCCGCGTGCAAGCGAACGGCTGATCCCGCGCTTCGATCCGCGCTATGTGTACACGCAGGTACCGGCGATTGCCGGTGCGGGCGATCGCGGCATGTTGGACCTGCTCGGTGTCACCGAAGATGGCCGGCTTGCGGTGATCGAAGTGAAAGCGTCCGACGATCTGCAACTCGCGCTGCAAGGGCTGGATTACTGGATCCGCGTGCGGCATCACCATGCATCCACGCTCGACCCGGCCACCGGCGCGCCCTCGGGTGTAAACGACCTGCAGCGTCATGGCTACTTCCGCGACGTGGAACTTTCGCCGTTGCCGCCGAGGCTTTATCTCGTGGCCCCCGCGTTGCACATCCACCCGGCTACCGAGACGATCCTGCGCTACGTTTCGCCGCGCGTGGAGTGGACGCTGCTGGCTCTGGACGAGCGCTGGCGGCAAGAGGTGCGCGTGGTGTGGCGAAAGAGCGGCGGGTCTGGAACGAAATAAGGTGAGCCGCTTGGTACTACGGTTGCAATACCCGAATGACCTCGGCTGCACCGTGGGCGTGCAACGTGGAAACACCGTTGCTGACGGGCACAACAAGAGCCGCGCCTCGCGGGATGCGTACGGGTTCGCCGCTCGGTGCTGCCAACGAAGCATCCCCCGACAGACCGATTAGGATTTGCAGCTTGTCGGCATGGCCGAGCTCAATGTTGGCACCCTCAGCCAAGTCGAAGCGGTCGACCGCGAAATACTCGCAAGCGGCAAGCCGCGTAAAGCCCTCCATCGCTTTCGGGGCGACCAGCCCGGCCTTCGTGTCGGTCCGGGTCACGGCAGTCCCTGCGTCGACGTGCAGCTCGCGCGGCCGGCCGTAGTCCCACAGGCGGTAGGTGGTGTCACTGTACTGCTGGGTTTCCAGCACCACCATACCCGGCCCAATGGCGTGTACGGTGCCTGCATCGACAAACACCATGTCGCCGGCCTTCACCGGAATCATGCGCAGCTTGTCTTCGAGCGTGCCGTCCTCGATCGCAGAACGCACGTCCGCCGGCGTGAGCGCGTCTCTGAAGCCGACCGCCACCTGCGCCCCGGGCTCAGCGGAGAGCACATACCAGCACTCCGTCTTGCCGCGCGGCATACCCAGCGCGCGTGCCTGCGCATCGTCCGGATGCACCTGCACGGAAAGCTTTTCGCGTGGAAAGAGCAGCTTGATCAACAGCGGGAAGCCTTCGTGAGCCTCATCGCCAAAGGGCTCGGGCGCAGCCGCTGTGACTT
Source organism: uncultured Acidobacteriaceae bacterium (assembly GCA_964246665.1). Taxonomy (GTDB): domain Bacteria; phylum Acidobacteriota; class Terriglobia; order Terriglobales; family Acidobacteriaceae; genus Granulicella. The sequence goes on along the minus strand of CAXTRU010000234.1, from coordinate 4,398 downwards.
GCGCAAGCGACATGCCCGCCATGGAACCTTGCGATACGGTGCATGTTTCTGCCGTCAACCAGATCTCGCCGATGGGCGCGCCTTGCACGGCAGCGCTATGCCACGGCGTAAGGTCCTGAACACCCCAGATGCGCTCCACAAGGATGGGCTCGAGCAACACGGGCGGCAGGGTGGAAGTGTCATTCATGGGCGAGGATGTCCGGTCAGAGGTGGCCATAGCGCGATGCGTTCAGTGTACCCGTGTTGCCAGGCGTTGCTGGTGTGGAAGCGGTTCACGTCGGCCCTGCCCGACACTTCAGCCACAGCGCGGACGCACCTCAGGCCACATGATCCGGTTCCGGCGAACTCTACCGTGTGTGACGCACCCTTGGAGATGCTTTATGAGGAGGCAAAGCGCCCTCTCCAAGTATTCTGCACTGGAGGCCTGTCGGCGCAGCAAGCGGGCACGGAGCCTCCTAGACCATGTGCTGGAGATCGAATCGATG
>CAXTRU010000234.1:0-3872 GCA_964246665.1 uncultured Acidobacteriaceae bacterium | reverse complement strand
GAATCGATCTTGGCGGTACCAGCATCCGTGTCGGCCTATATGACCGCGACATGCAGCTGATTGCGCAGCACTCCATGCCGACCCAGGTCTCCGCCGGACCGCAGGCGGCCGTGAACGCGATGGCTGCCGCGATGGACACGCTGTGCGCAGGGGTCGACCAGCATGCAAAGAGCAATCTGATCGGTGTCGGCATCGGCAGCCCCGGGCCCCTCAATCTGCGGACCGGGGTGCTTGGGCTCCAGCCGAATCTGCCTGGGTGGGAGAACTTCCCGCTGCGTGACGCGCTCGCGGAAGCAACGGGCCTGCCGGTGATCCTGGAGTCCGACGCCAACGCCGCGGCCATCGCGGAGTGGAAGCTCGGAGCCGGCCGTGCAAGCGGGCTGGACACCATGGTGATGATCACGCTGGGCACAGGCGTGGGCAGCGGCCTGATCCTTGACGGCAAGGTATGGCATGGCATGTTCGGGATGGGCGGCGAGCTCGGCCACAGCGTGGTGGAGGCGGGTGGCCCGCTGTGCGGCTGCGGCAGCTATGGATGCCTGGAGGTGTACGCCTCCGCCAATGGACTGATTCGCCTCGCAAAGGCCGCCGGCAATGCCGAGGATGCATCGCCCGCCATGCGTTCGCTCACGTCGCAAGCCTTTATGCCGCTCGATGTCGCGCTGTTGGCGGAAACAGGGGACCGCTCGGCACAACGTGCGTTTGAGCGGTTAGGGAACTACCTTGGGCTCGGCTTGGCGAACCTGATCAGCACGCTCGATCCGCCGATGATTGTGGTGGGCGGTGGCGTGGCGAGTGCGTGGCCGCTGTTTGCGCCGGCGATGGTTGCGGCCATGCGCGAGCACAGCGTTGTGTACCGCCTGGTTGGGCCAACGCAGCACAAGATCATGGAGCGCGACCGCACCTTTGTGCGCCCGGCGATGCTGGGCCCCGCCGCCGGCCTGCTGGGGGCCGGTCTTCTGCCGCACCTGGCCGCCCCCACCGCGGAGCAGCCCAGCTTCGAGCGCTTTACCCAGGAGACCAGCCGTTGAAGCGCCTCGCCGCCCTGCTTGCCCTCGCTCTGTCCTTCGCCCCTTCCGCGGCCTCCGCCGAGCTTCGTTTGCCGCACCTGCTGTCCGACCATGCCGTGCTGCAGCGCGAGCGGCCCATCCACCTGTGGGGCTGGGCCACGCCGGGCGCGCAGGTGTCCGCCCGGTTCCATCAGCAGACTGTGGCTGCGGTGACCGACGCGTTCGGCAAATGGAACCTGTGGCTGGCGCCGGAAGCCGCGGGCGGACCCTACACCTTGACCGTCAGCGGCGATGGACCGGAGGTGACGCTCACCGACCTCCTTGTGGGCGATGTGTGGTTCGCTTCCGGGCAAAGCAACATGGAGATCCCGTTGGACGGCTTCCGGGACGCGCAAGGCAAGCCGACCGCGCCGATCAAGGACGGTGAAAAGGAGATTGCAGCCGCCACCAACAACAGGCTGCGGCTGCTCCGCGTCGAGCACAAGACGTCCGACTTTCCGGTGGATGACATTACAACGGGCTGGACGCAGTGCACGCCGGAGACGGCGCGGCGGTTCTCGGCGGTGGCGTACTTCTTCGGCCGGGAGATCTCCGCCAAGGAGAACGTGCCGGTGGGGCTGATCGATTCCACGTGGGGCGGCACGCCGGCTGACTCGTGGGTGTCGTTAGACACGTTGGGCACCCACGCCGATTTATTGCCGGCGTTTGCGAGCCGCGCGCACTTCGCCACGCACCTGGCAGAGACCGACGCCATGATCGCCGCCGAGAAGCGCGAGGATGATGCGGCCAGGGCAGCCGGCAAGCCGCTGCCGTGGCACATGTGGCACCCCTACCAGACCTCCTGGGAGCCCGCGGAGCTGTACAACGGCATGGTCGCGCCGTTTACGCCCATGTCGTTGAGGGGATTTCTCTGGTACCAGGGCGAGACGAACTCCGCGCCCGATCGCGCGCCTTTTTATTACGCGCTGTTCTCGTCGCTGATCGGGGACTGGCGAATGCACTTCGCCCAAGGGGATCTGCCGTTTCTGTTTGTGCAGCTCTCGTCGTTTAGCTCGCCTGGCGAAGACTGGGGCCGTATCCGCGACGCGCAGCGACGGACCCTGGCCGTGGCGAACACGGCGATGGCGGTCACGTTGGACGTCGGCTTGGCCGACAACGTGCACCCGCCGGACAAGCAGACCGTGGCGGAGCGGCTCGCGTTGGCGGCCCGGGCGATGGTGTATGGCAAGCGCATCCCGTCTGCGTCGCCGCTCTATCGTCAGGCCACCCGCGAGCTGCAACCAGACGGCACAGCGGCGATGCGCGTGTGGTTCGACCATGCTGACGGCCTGAGCTATCGCGGCAGCACTGCCACCGGGTTCGAGCTTGCAGGGACTGATGGCAAGTTCCTGCCGGCGCAGGCCAAGGTGCAAGGCGAGACCGTTCTGGTGAGTTCGCCGGAGGTGCCTGCGCCTGCGCAGGTGCGGTATGGCTGGATGGGCGTGATGACGAACAATCTGTACAACGCCCAAGGACTGCCGGCGGCGACGTTCACCTCTGAGCCGTAGGTCGCCGTAGTGCGCCAGAGACCGAAGTCCTGCCGTCGAGCACCAGAACATCTCAGGCACCCTCGAGATGTCGGCTGAGCTTGCGCTCGTGTGGAAACTTCGTCTGCGGGGCGGGGAACACCGGCTTCAGTGAACGCCGGAGCATGATGAACTGTTTGAGCGCCTGGCGACATCCAACGGCCTGAGGAGATTTCTTCTATGCCGAACGCAACTGCCGTCAGTGCCACCTTCAAGCTGGGTGGGGAGCTTGAGATTCATCGCCTTGGTTTTGGCGCGATGCGCCTTACGGGCGATGGGGTCTGGGGTGAGCCGAACGATCGTGAAAAGGCGAAGCAGGTGTTGCGCCGCGCGGTGGAGCTTGGGGTGGACTTCATCGACACGGCCGACAGCTACGGACCTGACGTCAATGAAGTGCTGATCGGTGAAACGTTGGCGCCGTTCAAGCAGGGGTTGGTGGTGGCGACCAAAGGTGGCCTGGTGCGGACGGGGCCGAACAAGTGGTTGCCGGTGGGGCGGCCTGAGTACCTGGAGCAGGAGGTGGCGATGAGCCTGCGTCATCTGCGGACCGACAAGATTGACCTGTGGCAGCTGCACCGGATTGACCCGAAGGTGCCTGTGGAGGAGTCGCTGGCGCCGATCAAGCGAATGCAACGCCAGGGCAAGATCCGGTTCTTTGGGCTGAGCGAGGTTTCGGTGGCCGAGATCGAGCAGGTGCGCAAGGTCATCGATGTGGTCAGCGTGCAGAACGAGTACAACATCACCACGCGCAAGAGCGAAGAGGTGTTGGCGTACTGCGAGAAGAACAACATCGGTTTCATTCCGTGGTTTCCGGTGGCGGCGGGCAAGCTGGCGCAGCCGGGCGGCAAGCTGGACCAGTTCGCGCACAAGCACAATGCGACCGTGGCGCAGATTTCGCTGGCGTGGCTGCTGCACCGGTCGCCGGTCATGCTGCCGATCCCGGGCACGAGCTCGGTGGAGCACCTGGAGGAGAACATGAAGGCTGCGAACTTGCAGCTTTCGGAGAGCGATTTCGCGGAGCTTGAAGCGGCGGCGAAGTAGGGGTGGAGCTCCCCGGGGAAGGTTCCTCCGGGGGTACTTTTGGTCCAAAGTACGTTTGAATAAGCACTTAGGTCCGGACTTACGCTTCGTCGGTGTTTGTCGAGGGACGAGGATCGAGGCTGCGAGCTTTGAGTTCGCTTCCAGTGTAGGGAAGTGGATCGTAATGATGTGCAAGGCTTGGGAGGATCTGTGAGCTTGACGTTGAATCCGGAAGAAACCGCGCTGGTGCTGATCGATCTGCAGCGAGGTATCGTAG
>CAXTRU010000233.1:0-5897 GCA_964246665.1 uncultured Acidobacteriaceae bacterium | reverse complement strand
GGGCTGTACAGTACGTTGAGCTACCTGGCCCGCGTGCGCCATCGCGAGGTCGGCGTTCGCCTGACGCTCGGTGCGTCGCGGGTGCAGGTGGCGTCGCTCTTCTTCTGGCAAGGCACCCGCGTCGCCATCGTGGGTTGCGTTGCGGGGGCGGTCGTCAGTCTGTTCACGACACGCCTGCTGGCCACCATGCTGTACGGCATTTCGCCGTTGGATATGCGCACCTGGCTTGGCGTGCTGGGCTTCACCGCACTCGCCGCGCTGGCTGCCTGTGCTGTCCCTGCCCGGCGGGCCGCGTCCATTAATCCCGTAGAGGCCCTGCGGGCCGGCTGATCCGATCCACGATGTGCTGACGCCCAACCCACGCGGTTGCCAGCCAGACTTGTTCGCAGAGCGAAAGGCGTAGGCCCGTTCCTTCCGAAGAAGGAGCGGGCCTTCGCTGCTGCCCCACGATCCCGGCGATCTGCCGATTACCGTTTCGACTCCTTTTTCCACGGTGGCCCTCATAACGGCCTGCACTGTGCGTTGTCTAACCCTGCGAATGGATCCTTGGGAGCGAGAGGCGATCCGGCGCGTGTTGGCCGGTGATCGGGATGCGTATCGCGTTCTGATGGACCGCCATCTGCCTGCAGTGCTTCGGATGACGCTGCGCGTCACCGGAAACATGGAAGACGGGGAAGAAGCCGCGCAGGAGGCATTTCTGCTTGCGTACAACAAGCTCCACAAGTTCCGCGAAGAGGCCGCTTTCGGCACATGGGTGTATCGCATCGCTATGAACTGCTCGTTGAACCTCGTGAGACGCAGGGCCCGCAATGTGGACTGGAATGCCGACTCATTAGACAGCGCGCCGGGACTGCATGAGGTTGCCGTGTCCCAACACCCCACCCCGGAAGCGGAGGTGCTGCATGCAGAAGCCCTGCAGCGGCGCGAACGTGCCATGGGCCTGCTGACGCCGACGGAAAAGACAGCCTTCGTTCTGCGCCACATGGAAGAGCAGCCCGTGGGTGTCATTGCAGAGGCCCTCGGCATGACGGCCAATGCGGCGCGGCAGGTGATCTTCCGTGCGGTCTCCAAACTGCGTCGCGAGCTTGCACCCTCAGCAGCAAGCGCGAACCCGTCGCTTGCACCATCCCCGTTCACAAAGGAGCTGCGGTGAAGCCCTTCACAGACGAAGACCTGATTGCCTATCACCTGCACGAACTGGCGCCGCGCAGGGCACGTGCATTGGAGCGCGCCCTGCAAGTGGATCCCTCCTTGGCCGCAGCGTCAGAGGAGTATGCGGCGACGCTTCGTGCCTTCAAGAGCGAGGCCCCGCTCGCTGTGCCTGACGACGTGCTGATCCGCAACTGGAACGCCGTTCGCCCCTCTTTGGCCGTTGATCCAGCGCGTGCTAAGATGCGGCCCCGCTGGCACCTGCCCGCGCTGGTAGGCGGGCTGGCGTTTGCGAGCACGGTGTTGGTCGTGGCTACGCATCATCACGATGCAAAGCAAATTGGCATCGCCTCAGCAGGCCGCGAGCCGGGGCATGCTCCGCCGCCGGCTGCGCTTCCGGAGAACTCGATGACAGGGTTGGCCACGCCGCAGGACACGTTCAGCGATGGGGTGCAAGCCAGGCATCCCGCGAGACATCTGCTGCCGCCGCAGGCTACATCTGCCCACACTGCCCATCGCAGGATCACCTACCTGTCGCTTGCGACCGCGCCCTCATCGGTGCTGCGCTTCATTCCGCTCGCACCGACGCATATGCCCGCGCTGCCGCCGGCGCCCACTGTGCGCGTCACGATGGCGCCTGCGAGTCCGTTGCTGTCCGGTCCGGGCTGGCCCACGAAGGGGAGACGGGCACGCAGCACGATGCATCACGAACACCTGGCGGACATCACGCTGGCGATGGGCGGCACCTTGATCGGCACGCGCCAAGCCGGCAGCAATGGGACAAATAGCTACTCCCAGGGAGCCACGCATGCCATCAGTGCGGTCGCAGCATTTCACCAACAGCTGCGGCCCGCGGTGGGCTACCGGCTGACGGCTTCGTACACGCGCCCTGAGTTCCAATACACCCTTCGCAGCCCGATCACAACGGGTTCAACGATCGACGTCAATGGCCGTGTGTATGAGTTGGCTGGCACCTATGTCGTGCAAGGGCCTCACCACGGAAGACTGAGCACATCCGCCGAAGCGGGCGCCGGCGTGATGGGCTTTCTGCCCACGCTGCCGAGCGCCGATACCGGGGACAATGTTCGCGTTGCGGCGGTGTATGGCGCCGCCGCGGAGGTTGGCCTGAGCAAACACCTGGCCGTGCACCTGGCCTATCGCGGCCAGGCGTTCAAAGGCCCTGACTTCAAGTACACCGGCTTTTTCGGCCCAGTACCCACCGCGGTTCTTCTCAGCAACGAGCCTATGGTGGGCATCACCTACCGCTTCCCTCACAAATAGCCTTCAACGGAGACATGCTTCTTTGCGTACCTTCTGCAGCCGCACGCGCCGCGTCGCGATCGTCCTTACTATTAGTCTGCCTGTTTTTCTCCCGCATCGCACGTTAGCTCAGACTGACGCTGGTAGCTCGGCGGACGAGCAGACAAATACTGGCACCAACTTGCCCCCTGCGTCGCATGCTGTCGCCCCAAAGCCTGGCGTGGAGACATCCGTTTCCGTCGGCGGCTTCCCGCAACTGACCGCCACGCGCATCAGCCAGACCGGCAGCAACTTCGTGACCGAAAGCCTGTCGCCCTCGGCCGGCGTGTTTGCCACCTTTCAGCAGAGCTTCAAGCCATGGCTCGGCTACTCGGCAAATTTCGGCTACACGCGGGCGACGTACCGCTACAGCGCCGCACCTGCGATATTTGGGTCGATCACTGTTAGCAATGAGATCCCCAGCAACCTTTATGAGACAAGTGTTTCCTACATTGCGCGCAAGCAGTTTACGAGCAGGTTCAGCCTTTTCGGTGAGGCGGGTGGAGGAACCATGGCGTTCTCCGCGATCACCCGTTCGCTCTCCTCCACGCGCGGCGGTTACCTTACCGTCGAGCGATCAAACAACTTCCGGCCTGTCGGCATCGCCGGGTTCGGCGTGGACTACCGCCTTGGGCATGGCCTTGGTTTGCGGGGCGAGTACCGCGGCCTGTTCCTGCGCTACCCGGACTACGCCTCCGGCCGACCCGGGCTGAACACGCTGACAAGCGAACCCACCCTGAGCGTCACCTATACCTTTGGCAAACAGGCCAAGCAAAAATTCTGAGCCAGTGCGCCTTTGCCGCTAGCATATTCTTCTTCGAGTCAGGTACGTTCAGGGAACGCGCTCAGGCACGATGAAGGAGCCCATGGCAACACTGGCAGCTGCGCCTCCGATCCGTCCACGACCCCAGGCCCGGTACAACCTGCTGCTGCAGACCGTTGCCGGACTCGGTGGCCTGCTGTATGGCGTCGACATCGGCATCATCGGTGGTGCGCTTCCCTATCTGGAAGCGACCTCCGGGCTCGGCGCGGGCCAGCTCGCCACCATTGTTGCGGCTGTGCTGCTGGGCAGCGTGCTGTCCACCATCTTTGCCGGTGCGCTTGCGGACTGGATGGGCCGCAGGCCGATGATGCTGATCAGCGGACTCGTGTTCGTCCTCAGCATTCCCATCATTGCGCTCTCGCACGGCTATACCGCGCTGTTCGTGGGCCGCTTGTTGCAGGGAGCCAGCGGCGGCTTCATCGGCGTCGTTGTGCCGCTGTATCTTGCGGAATGCCTTTCCTCGGCGAATCGCGGCAAGGGCACCGGCATGTTTCAATGGCTGCTGACCTTCGGCATCGTGTCGGCCGCGGTCATCGGTATCTACTACAGCTATCGCGTAGAAGCTGTGGTCAACACGCAAAACACAGCGGCCATCTTTCAAGTAAAAGACAGCGCGTGGCGGCACATCTTCTGGATTTCGCTACCGCCGGGCATCCTGTTTACGGTGGGTGCGCTGTTTGTGTCTGAGTCGCCGCGCTGGCTCTTCCGCAAAGGCCGGCAGGAGCAGGCGCGGCAGGCCCTACGGCGTTCCGCCGGCGTGCAACAGGCCGAGATTGAGCTGGCAGAGATGGCGGCGGTGTCGGAAAAGTCCGCCGCCGCCCAAGGTGCGACGTCGTCTCTGCTGAGCCGCAAGTATGTTCTCCCGTTTCTACTGGCGTGCCTGATTCTTTGCTGCAACACCGCTACCGGCGTGAACTCGATCATCGGGTACAACACCGAGATCCTGGTGCAGGGCGGGCTTTCCGATCTGCAGGCGCACTGGGGTTATGTGATGTTCACCTCGGTCAACTTCTTAATGACGATCGTCGGCATGCTGCTGGTCGATCGCCGAGGACGCCGCTTCCTGCTGATCACGGGAACGAGCGGCCTTGCGCTTTCCATGCTCGCGGCTGCGCTGATCTCCCGGCAGACGGAGCGGCAGGTCGTGGACGCGCATGCGGCCCTGCAGGCCATGACGACGCCCGATGGACAGCTCACGCTGGTGTTTGACCAGGCGCAGGCAAGCCGGCTGTTCGCAACGACCGGGGCCGCCAACCCCGCCAATCTGGCCCAGCGCGCTGCCCTGTCCGTCATCTATCGCTATGGCGAGTTCACCGGCGCGACCACGACCGTTCGCTCCGATGCCGGTGCGCAAACCATTCACATCAGCCGCGATGAGGCCTTGCCGTCCAACGCCGTGGAGGCCTTCTTCCGCAATCCGCTGGCCAGCCTGCCGGCTGCACGCTCCGCGCCCCTGGTGATTGAGCGTGCGCGCCTTGGCCCGGTGCCCGATGCAACACGCGGCCGAGAGCTGGAGTTGGCCCTGTTCGCCTTTATCGCTTTCTTCGCCATCGGCCCGGGCGTGTGCGTGTGGCTTGCCCTTTCTGAGCTGATGCCGACCCGCATACGCTCCAACGGCATGAGCATCGCGCTGGTCATCAATCAATTTGTTTCCACGCTGGTGGCCCTGCTCTTCCTTCCGTTGGTCAGCAAGTACGGCTACTCCACCATCTTCGTCATGTTTGCGGGAACAGCGCTGATCTACCTGTTGAGCGTCACGTTCTTTCTGCCGGAGACCAAAGGCAAGACGCTGGAAGAGGTGGAACAGGTGTTTGAGCGCGCTATTTTGCGCTCGTGAGCGGCCCAAGACTTTGTTAGAGTCGCTGCGCAGTTCGAGATCGGCTCTGCTGCCCGTGCCGTTCGCTCCTCATGACAACCCTGAGCCCCGGCGACCAACACCAGCACGCACGCTCACCCCACTTCAGGAATCAGACACATGGCAGGTCCCCTGGGAGGATGGTGGCGATTCGAAGGGTATGAGTTGAACCTTGCGCGCTGGCAGGTTCGCTGCGGGGAGGAGATTCTACCGCTCACGCGCAAAAGCTTTGACCTGCTGCTCTATCTGGTGGAGCATGCGGACCGGGTGGTCACCAAAGACGAGCTTCTGCGCGCCCTATGGCCGGAGCAGTTCATCGAAGAAAGCAACCTTACGCAGCAAATCTTTCTGCTGCGCAAAGCGCTCACCCGGCATAGCTCCGGGGCGAAGCTGATTGAGACAATTCCTGGCCGCGGCTATCGGTTTGCCGTGCCCGTGCAGTTTGAGCCACGTCCTGAGCCGCAAGAATCTCAGCGGGTCGTGGGCGTCTCCGCACCGCCTCCGGCACCATCCCACACGCCCCCTGCATCGGCCGAACCACCCGGCAGCGCACATCCTTCCAACACAGACATCCGCCCGGCGACCGACCGCAAGGTTCTGTGGAGGGTGAGCCTGCTGTTTGCAGTGTCCATGGTTGTGCTCGTGTTTTTGCGCATCAGGCACCCGGGCCGGGTCAGCATCGCGGCGTACACCCAACTCACCCATGACGGCAAAGCCAAGTCGATCGGCGGCACGGATGGGAACAGGATTTACTTCACGCGGCTGGAGAAG
>CAXTRU010000232.1:0-5935 GCA_964246665.1 uncultured Acidobacteriaceae bacterium | reverse complement strand
GGTGAGCCCGGAAGCTGTTCTGGCGCAAGGACCGGCGCCGCTCGATCGCGTAGCGGGCGCACGCAAGGGATGGGGGAAAGACGTATGAGCGACACAAAGACCGACACCGGCGAGCTGTACCTGCGGTCGGTGAACTGGGAACACGGCATGCTGCTGACGCCGGAGCACTTTCTCCGCCAGGAGCGCTACTTCGAGTCGCTGACCGCATGGGGTCTGCGGTACCTGACCAACGCCGCGGGCCTGGTGGGCGGGGGCGTCCGCCTGCCCGAAAGCGACCTGGGGACCGTGCGCTTTGACCCTGAGGTTTCGCTGCATGAGATGCCCGAGTACCTGGAGATTTCGGTGGCCCGGGCGCGCGGCGTGACGCCGTCCGGCCTTTTGGTCGAGGTCGACACCACGGGCGCGGTCTCGACACGCTTCCCCAAGGAGCAGCTTGCCGGCGTCGCCGAATGCACGGTGTATGTGGTGTGCGATCCCGGTGCGCGCACCAAAACCGACGGCGTAGCCGACAGCTTCAACCCGCAGATGCGCACCGAACGCGTCCCGAACTACCGCGTGGCGCTGTATGTCACCGCGGCGGAGCGCGCCTACAGCTTGGCCGTCGGCCGGGTACGGCGTCCGGCCAGCGGCATGTACTTTGAAGCCGACACGCAATACATCCCGCCGTGCGTGGCGCTTTCTGGGCACTCCGAGTTGATGGCTGGCACACGCCGCATCCTGGAGGCTGTGCACAGGCTGGCGTCCGGCTACGCGGAGCTGCATCGCGCCATGCGCGAGTTCATGGTGCTATTCACCGAACGCGGCCTGGAAACCGAGGTGGACCGCGACTCCATGCAGTTTGCCGAGCGCATGGTGCTGGAGTTGCAGGACACGGCGTACGGCTTGCTGGACCGCACGCAAACGCCGGAGCAGTTTTTCGCGCGGCTAAGGCGCATGCTGCACTCCGCGGCCATCTTCTTCGACCTCGCGCCGGGCATGCAGCAGTACTACGAGACGCTGCGCGAGACTGGCGAAAGCGAGCTTGTCGGCCTGATTGAGCTGCAAAAGCACGCGCTGCAGATGGGCCGCACGCTGCGCCTGGGCGAGGATCTGGGCCTCGAAGTGCGGAAAGCGCTCGGCTCGTTAAGTGGGCTGGAGCGGCTGGAACGCGCGCTGGAAGGCAAGTACATCGACTTCCGCCGCAGCGCCACGCTGGAAAGCACCAACTTCATCTTCGACCGCGGCGGCAAGGCGTTGTACAAGCTCGCCGCGCGCCCCGCCCGCGTGCAGGGCGTGGCCGATGACATGACGATCTTCTTTTCCAATCTGCGCCTCGAAGGCCGTGACCGCTACCGCTTGATCCTGGTGGGCGACCGCGAAACGCCATGGCAGCGCGGCACATCGATCGGCGCCGAGGTCCGCATCAATGAGGGCTCGGGCTTCCGGCGCGAAAGCCTGATTCTGCAGGCCGAGGTCAAGCTGGAAGAGCAGTACAACCTCGAACTCGACTTTGAGGCGCCGGACGTGCCGACGATCACCGACCTGCGCGTCACCGTGCCGGCGTACCATACCGTGCACACGGCGCTGCTCTTTATGCGGCACCGTTTCTACGCCGGCAGCCGCGAACCCGCCGCAGGCCGGTTAATCGACCGGGATGGCGACCTTCGCACCAGAGCCGTACCCGACCAGGTCCACGCGCCGGAGGCAGCAACGTCGACGCGGGAGAACGGCTATGGCCGCGAGAGCCGGGTGCAAACCCCGGTGGCGGCCCCGCCCATGCAGCCCAACAGTCCCGCCGCAAGCGCAGGCGAAAGCTTCGCTCCGCCGCCGACACAGGTGCAGCCACCGTGGATGCCACGCGTCACGCCAACTGCGCGCGACCATGGCAGCGACGAAGCCCCGAAGCCGCGCCGGCGGAGGTTGGAGTAAGTTATGGCCCTTGACCTCAGCAAGCTTTCCGACGAAATGGAATCGGCCCTGGCGGGCGCGCGTGTACTCGCCGAAGAACGCGGGCAGGCGCTGATCCAACCTGAACACCTTTTTCTGCTGCTGCTTGAAGGCGACGGCAGCCTGCGCGGTGCTATGGCGGACAAAGGCGTGGAGGTGACGCCTCTGCTCGACGCTCTGTCGCGCCGCGCCGACCAGCTTTCCGCACAGCGTCTTGAGCCCGGGCGCCGCCCTTTGGCCTCGCAGGCGCTCCGCACGCTGCTGGCCGAGGCCTTCAACGTGTCCGACCGGCATGGCCGCCCGGCAGCCGAGCCGGTGGACGTGCTTGAAGCTGCGCTGACCGGCACCAACGGTGACCTGCGCGCGGCATTTCGCAGGGCAGGCTTTACCGTGGAAGACCTGCCCGCTCAGCTGCCAGGTCCAACAGCCGCAACTGCAGGGAAAGCCGCTCCCCGAGCCACTGAGAGCGCTACAGCAACGACACGCAAAGCGGAGCCCGCCGCCGATGTGCAGGACGGCGCGCGCATGCTGGAGCGCTTCGGCCGCGACCTGACCGAAGCCGCGCGCCAGGGCGAGTTGATGCCCGTGGTGGGCCGTGACGAAGAGGTGCGTCAGCTGATCCAAACGCTGCTGCGCAAGACAAAGTCGAACCCTGTGCTGGTCGGCGATCCAGGCACGGGTAAAACCGCGATTGTAGAAGCCCTGGCGCAACGGGTCGCCGAGGGCGACGTGCCCGAAAGCCTGAAGCGGTGCCGTGTCATCGCACTGGACCTGATGGGCCTGGTGGCCGGGGCCAAATACCGCGGCGAGTTCGAAGAGCGCCTCAAAAACGTGGTCGATGAGGTTCGCCTGCGCAAAGGCGAGATCATCCTGTTCCTGGATGAGATTCATCAACTTGTCGGCGCCGGCGGTACGGAAGGCGGCATGGATGCCGCCAACATCCTGAAGCCGGCCCTGGCCCGCGGAGAGCTGCGCTGCGTGGGCGCTACCACCTTTGACGAGTACCGCGAACGCATCGAGAAGGACGGCGCCCTGGCCCGTCGTTTTGAGCGTGTGCAGGTGGGCGAGCCGGACGACCAATCGATGCTGTACATCCTGCGCGGCATCCGTGAGCGCTACGCTGCGTTCCACGGCGTCGACCTCACCGATGAGGCGCTGCAGGCCGCCATCAAGCTGTCGCGCCGCTACATGCGCGATCGCTTTCTGCCGGACAAGGCCATCGACGTCATCGATGCGGCGACGGCTCGCCTGCGCATGCAGCTCGAGTCGCGCCCCACGGCGCTCGATCAAGGCGAACGGCTGCTGACGCGTCACCGTGCGGAGCTTGCCACGCTGCGCGAGCTGCCCAAACCCACAAGTGCGCAAACGCGGCAGATCAGCGAGCTGGAAACCGTCATCGCGGAGTTACAGCCACGCCTCGCGGCGGATGCCGATGCCTGGGAGCGCCAACGCAACGCCCGCGCCGAGCTCGGCCGCACAGCCCAGGCCATTGAGGAGAACCAACGCCTGCTGGCTGCGGCCGAAGGTGCAGGCGATGTCACACGCGCGGCGGAGATTCGCTACAACGCCCTGCAAGCCCTGGAGGCACAACGCGCGGATCTGGAGTCGCAACTGGCGCAGCACCGCCAGGACGCCGGCGAGAACGCCACCATCGCCGATCGCGTGCTGCCGGAGCACATCGCCGAAGTTGTGGCAGAGCGCTCCGGTGTGCCTGCCTCACGCATGCTGGAAAGTGAGCGGGAGCGCCTGCTGCATCTGGAGCAGCGGCTGGGCGAACGCGTGTATGGTCAGCCCGAAGCGATCCACGCTGTCGCCGAAGCGGCGCGCCGCATGCGCACCGACCTGCAATTGAAGCGCTCCCCAGCGTCGTTCCTCTTTGTCGGCCCGACCGGCGTGGGCAAGACCGAACTCGCCAAGGCTCTGGCGGAATCATTGTTCGACGACGAATCCGCGCTGATCCGGATCGACATGGGCGAATACAAGGACGCAGCCTCCGCAGCAGGGCTCATCGGATCGCGCCCCGGCCTGGTGGGGTCGGACGAAGGCGGTTTCCTCACCGAGCAGGTACGCCGCTCACCGTACTCCATCGTGCTTTTTGACGAGGTGGAGAAGGGTCATCCGGAGATCCTGGACCTTCTGCTCGGCGTGCTCGACGAAGGCCGGCTGACCGATGCCAAGGGCCGCTTCTGCGACTTCACCAACACCGTTGTCCTGTTTACCTCAAATCTGGGCGTGCGTGAGTCGATGGCCGCGGGCGACAACAACGAACTGCGCGAGCGCATCATTCTGGAAGCCGTGCGCGCCAACCTGCGCCCTGAACTCTATAACCGCATCGGCCAGGTGATCCCGTTTCATCCGCTCGGCATGCCCGAGTTGGAGCGCATCGTCGAGACGCAGCTGCGTGCGCTGCGCCGCAAGCTGGAGGACGATCGCGAGCTCGCGTTTGAGGCCACGCCGGAGGCGGTTCAGTGGCTCGCCAAGCTGTCCTACGATCCCGAATACGGCGCTCGTCCGGCGGGCCGCGTTCTGCAGCGTGAGGTCTTGTCCCCGCTGGCGGAGATCCTGCTCTCCGGCGACGCCACACCAGGGACCACCGTCCATGTTTCCGTGCACGGTGAGCTCGCCGAAGACGCCTCCACCGCCTCCACCGACGAGCAACAACCGCTGCCAGAGCTTATTTTCACCATCACAGCACCCGATGCGCAGGCGGAGCAGCCGTCCACAGAAGACGACGCCACGCCTGCGACGGAGGAGGTTTCCCAATGAACCTTGATCCACTCCCTGCATGCCTGCAGCCATTGACTCTTCGCTCCCAACGACAAGCCCGCGTCTCGCGCAGCAAGCTGCATGCGCCGCGTACCCTGGTCCGCCACGCCGTTGCAGTACTCTGCGCTTGCACCCTCGCGGCTGCATCGCTCGCCCAGTCGCCGCTTTCGCTCTTCAACGGAACTTCGCTGCTGGGCTGGACGCCGCACGGCAGTTGGTCGGCGACGGGCGGCAGCCTGACCACGGCCGGGGGCGGCAGCCGCGTCCTGCTGAGCGCTGTTCCTTTTGCCGACATGCGGCTGGATTTCGAGTACAACGAAACCGGCCCGATGGGCGCCAAACTGCGGCTCTGGACCAACCACGAAGGCAACGGCGGCCTTTCCATCGACCTTGACCAGAGCGGCAATCCAGCGGGCGTCGGCGGCATTGAAACGCTTTCGCACGCGTCCCTGAACAACATCGCCCCCGGTTGGCACCGCGTGCAGGCCGAGGCCAGCAATGGACAGGTAAACGTGCGCATCGACGGCCAGCCTGCGGGCAGTGCGTCGGGCTTGGGCTCGCGCGCGGGCTTTATCGGCTTTGAGGTGAATGGCAACGGCGGCCTGCAGGTGCGCAACGTCAAGCTCCTTCCGCTGAACCTGACCAATCTCTTCAACGGCTCCGACCTGAGCGGATGGAAGAGCATCGCGCGCGGCCCCGATGCCAAAGGCGGCGTGGGGCACACCATGGAAAAGACCCTGACCTTCGGCATCGGCGGCGGCAGCACCAAGCCGCATGAGGCAAAGTGGACGGTCCGTGGCGGCGCCATCCACGGCGAGGCCGGCCCGGGTGGGCTGCAGGACAGCACCAACGTCGCCGACGGCATCTTCCAGGTTTCCGCCTCGATGAAGGGCGGCGCCAAGCCGGACAACTTCACCGCGCTCGCAGTGCGCGCGCCCAACGGCCAGCTGGAAGGGGGCTACGGCATCGGGATCGGTCCGTTTGCGGGCGCCATCGAGCATGTGGCTCAGCACGCCCCGTCCAAGACCAGCACCGCGGTCGACCAGACCATTGCGGTTGCGGGGAGAACGATCGCCATCTGGGTCAATGGCGCGTTGACCACCGTGCACACCGACACCCGGCCGGAAGCCAACAACGCGGCCCAAGGCGCAAGAACCGGCGCGGGCGCCGTGGCCTTGCTGTTGCCGCGCAACGGCGAAGAGCTGGATGTGCAGCGCGTCAACGTGCAGCCGCTGCCCACGGC
>CAXTRU010000231.1:0-5979 GCA_964246665.1 uncultured Acidobacteriaceae bacterium | reverse complement strand
TGTCCAGGCGCAGTCCGAGTTTCTCCAGCTTCTGCGTGGTTTTGAGCAGTACCTGCAACAACTCGAAGCCACCGACGCTTGCCGCCGCGCGCACGGTGGCGTCGGCTTCCTGCACGAACAACTCGCGCAGCTTGTCGCGCAGCAGCGAACCCAGCCTCCACGCCGTACTCGCGTCAAACGCCGCAAATTGCAGCAACTCCTCCTGCCGGTCCAACACGCCGAGATCGTCATCCACGCTCAAACCACTCTCCAGCCACCAGCCGCCAGCCACCAACAAACTACTCCGCCATGATCATGACTTCCGTGGACTTGATCAGCGCCGTTACGGTGTCGCCCACCTTGATGCCCATCTCTTCCACGCTTTGCCGGGTGATGACGCTTTCGATCAGGTTCTCGCCGACGCGCACACTCACCTTGGCTGTCACCGTCCCCAGCACAATCTCTTCCACGGTTCCGCGCAAATGATTGCGCGCGGAAATCTTCTTTGCCAGACCATCAGCCATTGCTATCCCCCTCGATCCTGAAGCCTCCCTAGTGTACCCGCCCTTCTGTGGAAGCAGAGAGAGAGACCATGACGTTGATGCGCATGGAATTCCATCGTCGGCATCCAGCTGCAACGATCGGACGACCACGTACAGGGCAGCGTACGATGATCCAGGCAGGCACTCCAACACGCGAATCTGTACGCCCTAGCGCACGGGTCGAAGCGGCACCCATATTCCCGCCGCACGGCTTGACATATGACCAGTGGTCATTATGCTAATGACTAGCGGTCAGGAAGAGGTTTGGCATGGCTAGGCAATGGGCATTGGTTACGGGCGCATCGAGCGGTCTAGGAAGTGAGATCGCAAGGGTTCTCGCGGCAAGAAGCATCAACCTTGTTCTGGTGGCGCGGCGCGCCGAACCCATGGAACGACTTGCCGCTGAACTCATCGAGCGAACGCAGGTTGAAGTTGTTGTGCTGCCTTTGGATATCGCGTCACCGAACTCGGCTGCTACCCTTTTGCGCGAGTTGGACGCACGGGCGATCTCGCCCACGATCCTGGTGAACAATGCGGCTTTCGGCCTCAGCGGTGAGTTCCTGGGGCAGGAAGGCTCAAAGATTGAGGAGATGCTTCGGCTCGACGTTCTCAGCTTGGTCAGCCTCACGCACGCGTTTGCGCGAAGGATGGCAGGCGCAGGGCACGGGTATGTTCTGCTGATTGCCAGCCTCGCAGCCTATCAACCTGTTCCGTTGATGGCCGCGTACGCCGCGGCAAAGAGCTTTGTGCTCTCCTTTGGGGAGGCACTTCACGTCGAGCTTGCCCCCAAGGTTAGCGTCACCGTTGCATCACCTGGCCTGATGGAGACCGAGTTCTTCAGCATTGCGAACTACACACCCAAGGACTCGCTGAAAGCGAGCATGTTGCCGGCAAGGGTGGTGGCCGAACGCGCAGTGAAGGCCATGTTCGACCGAAAGCCGAGCATCGTGATTGGGAAGATCAACAGGGTGTCGGCGTTCTCGACGCGCTTCTTCTCACGGCATGTGGCGGCTCTGCTCGGCTATCGTATGGCGAAGGAGTAGCCTCGCGAAATGCTGCGCGCAGTGGACGAAGAAGACAGGCAGGCTCGACGAAAGAGCATTCTGGAAGCGGCCCGCCTCTTGTTTCGAGAAGGCGACGGTCGACTCCCAACAGCCGCGGAGGTTGCCGCAGCGGCTGGGCTTGCAAAAGGCACGGTGTACCTCTACTTCAAGACCAAGGAAGAGATCTTTGCGAATGTGCTGCTGGAGGGATGGCTTCCACTGCTGGCGTCCACGGAGACGATCTTCGCCGGGTCCAAGAAGAAGAAATATCGCCTTCAACCGGCGCAAGCCTTCATCAAGGCAACGGTTCACCGGCTTGTGGAAGAACCTGAACTGCTGCGGCTCGATGCATTGAGCGCGGGCGTACTGGAGAAAAATATGACGCGTGATGCGCTGCTGGAATACAAACGCCGCTTTGTTGAGGCTTTGCTCGAAGCGGGAGCTCATCTCGACAGGTCGCTTCGTCTTAGGCCGGGCCGCGGCGTTCAGCTCCTGATGCGTACCTATGCGTTGACCCGCGGGCTATGGCAAACGGCCGCCCACTTTGAGGCGTACGAGGCCTCTGAGATCGACGTGGCGTCCCTCCGGCCCACCATCCCATTCGCCCAGGACCTGTATGAGGCGCTTGAGGAGTATTGGCGTGGCGCTCTGGCCTGAAGCTTTGGCTTCTTTGCACGGAGAACAACAGCGTCACAGCTTCTTTCCTGCCTTCGTCACCGTTGTTCCGTACCTCGTGTAAACCCCATACACTGAGAGCAGGAGACCACAGCATGCCTCGCGAGATTACCTGGACCGATGTGTTGGAGATCGGCATTCAACTGCAGGAACGCTTCCCTGATGTAGACCCGTATACGGTGCGCTTCACCGATCTGCACCAGTGGGTAACCGAGTTGCCGGGCTTTGTCGGCGATCCTGCCAAGTCCACCGAGCCTGTGCTGGAGGCCATCCAAACCGCATGGCACGAGGAGTACGAAGACGCGAAGAACGGGTAGCGAGCTGTGAACAGCACGGGGCCACCCGCATCGATAAGGTCACATCCTATCGTTTGCAAGGAGGCTTCTCGTGAAGCTTACCCGTACAGCAGCTGCTCTCAGCCTCGGCGTCTTGCTGGCAGCCCCCATCTATGCCCGCCAGACGAATGAGCAAGCTCGCAAAGAGACCAAGGCCGAACTGAAGCAACAGGAAAAGGCCGACAAGGCCCAGGCCAAGGCTGACAAATCAGAGCGCAAGGCCATCAGTTCCAAGAAGGTCAAGAAGGCTGCCAAGGATCAGGACAAGGCCAACGCAGCCCAACCGCAGTAGCCCTTCTCAACTCTCACGGACACGCAATGTCCGTGCCACTTCGATGTAGCACTATGCGGCTGACCGGCGCCTTCGTAACACTTGTGACGGAAGCTTTGACCCGGTCAGCCGCAGCAGCAGATAAGCCACCGCGGCCCAGATCAAACTCCCCACTGCCAGCACCCCGAAGTCAGCCGTATGGGAGTGCGCCGGGGGCAGCCGGTCCACCACAAAGCCAACCACCACGGCCGTACACACTGCCGCTCCCGCAGCCCGCGCGATCTCCAGCCCTTCCAAATGCAAGAGACTGACAAGCCGCTTGCGATGCAGCAGCACCGCGAGCGAAGCCGTCTGCAAGGTGATGCCGAGGTCGGACGCGATCGTCAGGCCTTCCAGTCCTTTCGCGTTGTACAAGCTCCAATACAGCGGAGCGGAAAGCAATGTGATGACTGTGCCTGTGATCGCCGGCGTTTTTGTGTCGCTTGCCGCGTAGAATGCCCGCGCATAAATGCCCTGCACTGCCCAAAGCCCAAGTGTCACCGAGAGCATCGTGAATAACTGCGTCATCTCTGCGGCATCGCCCCGACGGAACCGTCCACCGCGAAACAAATCCATCAGCCAGGGCGCGAGCGCAATCATCCATGCGGAGACCAGCAACCCCACACACAGCAAGCGCGACACAGAGCGCCCTACGGAGACGGAAAAGTCGAACATGCGCCCGCTCTGATACAGCGACGCAAAAAACGGCAGTGAGGCCATGCCCGCCGCTGGCCCGATAACGTTGAACGGCGCGTTGAACAGGTCCTTCGCATTGTTGATCAGCGTGACGCCGCCCAGGCGCGAACTGCCGAAGTAGTTCATAAACACGCTGTCAAACATTACAAGCGATACACCGATCATCAGCGGCAGGCTAAGGCGAAACCATTCGCGAAAGGCGGGCGCGCGGAAGTTCAACAGCGGTTGGAAGCGCAGCCCGGTGCGGAAGGCGCCAAGGGAGTTCAGCAGGGCGGACCCGACCAGCGTTCCGCTCAGCACACCGATGGCGAGCGAAAACACACCAAAGCGGCCATGCAGCAACACAGCACCCGCAATGATGCCGCCATTGTAGAGGATCGGCGTGAACACCTGGTAGATGAAGATCTTGCGCACCTGCAGCCGCGCGCTCATCAGGCTGCCAATCAGGAAAAACAGCTGCATCGGCAGCATCACGCGCGTCAGGGAGGTGCAAAGTGTCGCGCGCGCGTCCCCACGGAAACCCTTGTACGCCAGGTACACAAATTGCGGCGCGAAGACCTCCGCCAGCAGCGTGCCCAGCCCCAGCACAACCACCATGTTGGTCAGGATGACGGAGAGCGCGCGGTCTGCCCCTTCCTCATCGCCGGCTTCGCGATACCGGTTCAGGATGGTGACCAGCGAAATGGACGCCGCGCCCCCGATCAGGAAGTAGTTCAGCAGATCAGGCAGCTTAAATGCGGCGCGGTACGCATCCTGCGCCACACCTGCGCCAAACAGGTAGTTGATGTATTTCGTTCGCACCAGGGCAAGCACGCCCGAGCATAACGAACTCAGCATCATCAAGAGTGTGGCAGAGGCTGCGGTGTGACCCTTACCGGAAGGCACGGGCTTCGGCGCGGCCGCCTGCGATGCTGCGTACGGCTCGGCCAAACAGGTCTACTCGCCGGGGAAAAGGTCGCCCTGCAGCCGCGGGTCGGCGACCAGGCGCAGCGTTTCCACGTGCTGCGGTGCGGGTTTGGGCTCAAGCACAAGGCGCGGACGCATCGTTTGCAGCTTGGGCGTGCTCTTGGGAGCCCGCTCCAACGAGGAGCCGATGGGCTGCTGCAAAAGCGCCAACAAAGCGCAAAGCTCATCCCGTAGCGGACGAAGCGCGGCCTTGCGGCGGATTTCGTCACCAGGGTCAGGCTCAGCTGCCGCAATCGCCGTGATGGGTTGCAGTGGCGCGCTGGTCTGCATCGTCGCGGGTGCCGGTACCGGAAGTGCAGCCTCAGCGGCAGCGACGTCCTTGGCCTTCACCTCGTTCTTGAAAACTTGGCGCGCACCGGGAATGGTGTAGCCCTGGTCGTAGAGCAACGACTTGATGCGCAGCGCCATCTCCACATCGCGCTTGCGATAAAGGCGTTGCCCGGTGCCGCCCTTGTTCGGCCGCAGCTGAGGAAACTCGGTCTCCCAGAACCGCAACACATACGCGGGCACCTCGCATAGGCTCGCCACATCCCCGATACGGAAGTACAGCTTGTCCGGGATCTCCGGTGCAACATACTTCCGAATTGGCTGAATGCTCATAGGTCTCCGCGAGCGAGAATCTCACCCGTTCTGCCGAAGTATAGGGACTCCGACCGGGCCAGGCCAGTCCCTATTCCGGTGGGGTACCGGTGAAGCTACGTGTGCCGTGAACCAAGGCAGTAAACAGCGGGCTCAAGCTGCACTTGAAGTATCGCTGCCCAGCTACCGTGCCCGCGTGGTGCTTGGCCGGTGTGCGGAGCTGGCGGTCGTCCGGTTCGCATCGGCCTCTGCCTGATCGATGGCCGCATACATCTCCGACACATCCTTCACCTGAATCCAGTGCGTCGGTGTCACAACGAGGATGGTGGGCGTTTCCCCGATGCCGATCTTCTGCCCTTCCGCGGTGCTGGCGTTGATCTCGCGGTCGAATTGGCCGGTGGGGTCGACCACAAACGGCATCTGCTTGCCGTGGTCCTTCATGAACTGCTGTTCCCAGTTGTGAAGGTCGTCCTTGGAGGCGATCCGGTACTGCGATGCGAAGGTTTCGCGCCGAAACTCCTCAGCCAGTTCCGGCGATACCTTGGCTTTCAGGTAGTGCGCAAAGATGGCCGCATCGTGGCTCCACATATGGCTCGGGATCTGGAAGTCAAACTCCTCAATCGGAATGTGATAGTGGCTCACGGCCGCATGGACCGAGGGAAACGCATGGGCGCACGCCGGGCACTCCAGATCCTCGTACTCGATGATGGCGACCTTGGCACCGGCCGGCGGCTTGAAAGAGGAGGTGTCCTTGAAGCTGGTCACCTGGTTCGGCGGCACGGAGGTCTGCGCCGAAACGGCCAGGGGAGCGAGACAAAGCAGCACGGCAGGAGCAAGCAGGCGAAGCATACGCA
>CAXTRU010000230.1:4327-6054 GCA_964246665.1 uncultured Acidobacteriaceae bacterium | reverse complement strand
GCCTTGACCAGCCCACGCAGCCGGACCAGGCGCGCAACGAGCTCGCCGAGGCGATCCAACTGACCGGGCAGCAACCCGGCGATGCCGAGCTCACGGCCAGCCTTACGGCCTCCGCAGCCAACGGCGCCGAGGCGGAGCCGGCACTCCGGCAAGCCCTTGCGAAGGACCCTAACGACGTCGCCGCAATGGTCGAGCTCGCCAGCCTGCTGCAGAAGCAAAACAAGCTGCCCGAAGCCGACGCCCTGCTCGCACCGGCACTGGCCGCGCACCCCGACGACCCACGCCTGGTCGCGCAAACTGCCACGCTCTACGCCGCTGAAGACAAGACTACCGACGCGCTCCGATTGCTCCAGGGTCTGCGCGACGCAAACGAGCAAGCCAAGGCCAATCCCAACCTCACCCGGCTCTACGCCCACCTGCTGCTCGTCTCCGGCGACGCCGCCGGCGCGGAGCCCCTATACCGGACGTTAGCCGATGCGCAGTCCGCCGATCCCACGCTGCTCGACGACCTCGGCAGCACGCTGGTGCGCGAGCAAAAGTTCGCCGAAGCACAAGCTGTCCTCGCCAAAGCCGTCGCCCAGCGCGAGGCCTTTCACGACGATGCCGCTTGGGGGGAAACGGTCGGTCACCTCGCCTTTGCGGCCTCACGCAACCATGCGCCACTGGTTGCATTGCAAGCGTTACATGCACGTGCTACAGTCCTTCCCAACTCGCCAGCAACGTTGTTCCTGGAAGCAACGTCTCACGATGCACTGCACGACAAGAAAGAAGCTGTACGAGCCTATCGCGCCTTCCTGGCCGCGGCGAACGGCAAGCTCCCCGATGAGGAGTTTGAAGCCCGCCACCGGCTTATCGCTTTAGAGCACGAACATTAACTCGGGACCTCCTCCCGAGGGCACGACCCGAGGTGTTCTATGCGGCCCCACATCTCACCGCTTCGTTGTGCTCGACTCACCGTCTCAAGCTCTGTGTGCGCCACGGTCCTGTTCGCCGGGATTTCCGCACGCCCAGCCCTGGCATCCAGCCCCGCAGAGCCCGCGTTGGACGTCCCTGCCCTCACCGACCTCGAGCAGCGCGCCGCAACGGCCGAGCCGAAAGATCGCTGCTTCCTCTACACAGAGCTCCTTCACGGCTGGACCGAACTGGCCGGCAGGGACATGAGCGACGGCAACGAAGTGGCCGCGGCCACTGCCATCGCCCATGCCGATGAGGACGCAGCCAAGCTGAAAGGCGCGCTCGGCACGGATTCCAAGCGGCTCAAAAACGCCGAGCTGATCCTGGAACACACGGCGCATCGTCTGGCCGACATGGTGCGGGTCGCCTCCCTGGACCAGCACGACACCATGCAGACCGTTCTTAAGCACCTCAACAGCGTGCATGATGCCCTTCTGGCCCAGATCTTTGCCCACTAGGCTTACCTGATCATCGATGCTGCCTTCCTCAGACTCATCCCCTGCCCGGACACAGGTGATCCCGAGCAGGCCGCCATCCTGAGCGAAGCGAAGGACCTCCGTATCGTGCTCAAAGCGCAATCGAGGCTCGCCGTCCGCCACCGGCGCTGCATCCTGTATGCGGCGTTCGTGGCCCTGTTCTGCCTCGCCATGCCTCGCGGCCTGCATGCCCAGGCCGCCGAAGACGTCCTGAGCCAAAAAGAAATCGACACCCTCCGCGGCGCCGGCGAGCCAGCCCCTGTGCACCGCGGGGGGCGTGTGAACGTTAGAACCCCG
>CAXTRU010000230.1:1980-4317 GCA_964246665.1 uncultured Acidobacteriaceae bacterium | reverse complement strand
TCAGCAGTTCCTCACGGATCGCCAGAAGCGCATCGGGGAGCTCGTCGCCAAACGCCACGGCCACACCGACTACGGCGGCGATATGCACGACGCCATCGACCAGTTCGGCCAAATCGTCGACGAACTCAACGACAACCTCGACGAATACAGCCGCCAACACCGCGACGTCCGCAAGGCTCTCCCCAAGCTCCTGAAAGCGATCGACGACTGGACCACGACCCTGAACTCAGCCGCTGACAACGAGGCTTACAACGTCGTCCGCAAGATCGCCCTCGACAACCTCAAGGACACCCGCGAGATCACCCAGCAGCTCCAAACCGACCTCGACGCCTACTTCAAGGCACACCCCGAAGCGCTGAAGGACGAAAAGAAGCGCAACGCCGACCCCCACGCCGTCCGCCCCGAATAGCCGCTGCTGCGCCTGATCCCGCATTGCCAGTCTGCCCCAGCACAGACCTGTCATCTCGACCGGAGCGAAGCGCAGTGGAGAGATCTGCTGTTGCAACCCGAGGGCCGCAGGCACGAGCCAGTACTCCCAAATCCACCCAGAAACCCACATCCAACCCGTGCTAGCCTGACCGCAGCCGTGCCGTCGTCCTCTCCGCTCCCAGTCGCCTCCCCCACGCTGCACGCCATCTTTCAGGAGGAGTACCGCCAGCTCCGTCCGCGGGCACCCATGCCGCCGCTCGAGATCAAGTTCCGCCGCTTCACCAGCCTGAACACCACCATCCGCCTGCGCGAAGGCCGCCTGATGGTCCGCCTTTCTGACCTCCTCGAGCACGCCCCCGACACCGTGCACCACGCCATCGCGCACATCCTGCTCGCCAAGCTCTACCGCAAGCCCGTCGGCGCGCAGCAGTCCGACCGCTACCGCCGCTACACGCAATCGGATGCCGTCGCCAAACAATCAGAGCGCATCCGCCAAACCCGTGGCCGCAAGCGCATCAGCACCCCGCAGGGCCACCACTACAACCTCGACGAAGTCTTTGAAGCCGTAAATCAGCGCTTCTTCCACGGCCTGCTCGGCCGCCCCACGCTCACCTGGTCCGCCCACGCTGCGCGCCGGCTGCTCGGCCACTACGACGCCGCGCACAACACCATCGTCGTCAGCCGCGTCTTCGATCGACCCAACACGCCGCGCTATGCCATTGAGTACCTGCTGTACCACGAGATGCTCCACCTGAAGCACCCCGTCAAAGTCCGCGCCGGCCGCCGCTGCGTCCACAGCCGCGAATTCCAGGCCGAAGAACGCCTCTTCCCCGAACTCGACCAGGCCCGCGAATACCTCAAACGCCTCTGAGTGGGGCTAGTCCTTTTGTTGTCATTCCCGAAGGGAATCCGCGTTTTACGACGCCGGCAACTCATAACTGAAATCATAACTATGCTGCCCGTTGGTGATGATAATCACAAACGTCCCAGTAATCCCCTTCAACCCATCCGTGCCCGACCCCGGCACCACCTGCACCTTCATCTGCGGCCCGTTCGCATCCATCGTCGCCAGGTGCTGCAGGGCAAAACTTCCCTGCTTGCCCGCCAGCGTACCCGTCACGCGCTCAATGGCCACATAGCCCGCATGCCCATGCTGCGGGTCGCCGGCAGAAAACATCTCTCCCTGCGTGCTGCCCTCCAGGTCGCCATGCAACTGCTTGTTGATCGAGTAGCGCGCAATGCCCTCGGCCGGAGCCGGTGTCAGCGGCTTCACCTCAACCGTAAACGTGCCATGAGCGTGTTGTGTCATACGTGCATCCTCCGCCTTCATACTGCCCAGTGAGCCCATAGCCACCATCAGCACAGCAGCGCACATCCGTTTCATGCGCCCAGTCTAGACCCTACCCTGCCCGCGCCGCCGCACAAACTACCCCACTTGCTGCGCCGTCAGATAGGCCAACGCCAGATCATCCCGCAGATAGTTGTACAACTGCGCCCGCCCCGGCTCGTCCGCGGCCCGCAGCACCGCCGACGGATGAATCGTCGCCATCACGCGCTCCGCAAACGCCGTCGACTTCACCACGCCACGCTCCTTCATCAGCGCAAACGTTCCACCCAACAACGACTTCGCCGCTGACGCGCCCAGGCACAAGATCATCTTCGGCTGCACCGCATCGATCTCCGCCATCAACCACGGCTTGCACGCGTTGATCTCGCTCATCTTCGGGTTCTGGTGCAGCCGCAGGCGCCCGCGCTGCACAAACTTGAAGTGCTTCACCGCGTTGGTCACAAAGACCTGCTCGGCCCTATCGGGGGCGGCTGTGATGCGTTCTACATTCTCTCTGGTGGCTGACCAGATCGGATCATTCATCATGGTCTGTTTGTGCGCGCACCCATTGAAGCCAGGGA
>CAXTRU010000230.1:0-1970 GCA_964246665.1 uncultured Acidobacteriaceae bacterium | reverse complement strand
CTCATCCAGCGCATCCTGTAACACGCGCCCAGCCGGCCCCACAAACGGGGCTCCCTGCCGGTCCTCCTGGTCGCCGGGCTGCTCGCCCACCAGCATCAACGCCGCGGCGGTGTGCCCTGCACCCGGCACCACCTGCGTCGCATGCTTGTACAGGTCGCATCCCTCGCACCGCGGCATCGCTGCCTGCAACACCGGGATTGTATGCTCGGCCGGCACAAACGGCGCCGCCGTGGGTTGGTTCGACTGCCGCGTCACCATCGCTTCCACTCGCTTCCCGGCCCGCCCCAGCAACTCCGGCAGCAGCGCCACCTCGGGCAGGTTCTGCCAGTACCGCACCGGCATCTCTGACCGCATTGCCTCCGGGTTAAGACGCGCCGGATTGAAGATGGAGCCGTAATAACTCTTCCACAAAGTCTCAAGCTCATCCTCAGCCGGCGCAGCCTCCTGCCCCGTGCCCGGCAACCACGTAAGCTCCTTCGTCCCCGGGTCCCAACTCACCGACTCATCCGGCGTCAGAATGGTCCAACGCATCGGCGCAAACCGCTCCGCAAAAAACGGCGCCGCCAGGTGCAGGATGCGATGATCGGGCTTGTACCAGGCCACGAAGTGCTCGTGCATCGCGCCATCCACACCGGGCTCCTCCACCTTGCGAAAGCGCACAAACGCATGCATCTTGTGCAGGTCGCGCCGAATCTGCGCCTCCATCGCCTTGAGGCGCGCAACATCGTCATCCACTTCAACCTTCAACAACTCGCGATTACCCTGCAGCCGATACAACAACCGGTACAGCAGGTTCCACCGCTGCGGGTCCCGATGCACCGCCACAATCTGCGCGGCGTCCAGAAACGCCTTCGGCACATGCGGCTTGGTGACAGGCGTCCCCGCTGGCCCCTCGTCCATGGTCAGCAAATCCAGCGCAGACGGCTGCGTCGCATCCTGCAGGTCTACCTGCTCCGGCGCATACCCCTGGCGCAAAGCCTCACGCGCAGCCTCACGCCACGCGTCAAAGTCTGGTCTTACAGTGATTCGTTTCACGAGCCATAGGACGCAACAAGCTCTCACTCATCGCTTCACGGAAGCAACCTGTTTTGAGTAGGCGTAACCTGACACATCTTCTTGTGGGGACGCGAGAAGATTTTTCTCCGGCCTCGAACGCTTCAACACTCGTACCTTCGCGCTTGCTTGTAGCCGTTCGCGGGCGGACTTCAACTTCTCATATTGCTCTCGGAAGTCAGGCACAGAAGGAAACGGCTCGCGTGCTATGTCACTTGCGACGTCAATCGGTTCCGAGTGGTAGATCATGTCCGAAGGGCCTGTCTTCACTCCCAACTCTCGAAGCCGCTTGCGCGTAGCTGCAGTCGAGGCAGACGCCTGTTTCGCTGGGAAGCCGTAGAACGCCACGAGACAATCCTGAACTAGCCTCCAGTACATAGCGCTCGTTGGACGACGCGTGGTGGTCATAGTGTAAGCATGCCTCGCTTCGCCTCGGCATTCAAGACCTTTTGAGCAGCGGTCGAGTGGAAGCTAATCTGGTCCGAATCAGCCTTCACCTTCTGCTGAAACCAGGGTAAAGCCACGGGACCATAAACTATGTCGTATGGCAGCTTCGGCGTAGCAATTCCAGAAAGAAAAGCCGTACGGCTCCACGTCACAAAGCTCCAATAATCCGAGGCTTCCTGATCACCCCGCACGAAGACCAAAGACCTAAGAACTCCGATCAGTTCTCGTGAAATCCCTATAGATACTACTGCAGGTGCATCGTGCTCGCGAGCGGCCTTGATCCGCGACCACTCTCTAGCTTGAGCTTCTGAAGTGGTGCAGTAAAAACCTCTGCCGAAATCGCAGTCGGGTTTGCCCTTGGAAACATCTACACCGTGCTCGACGATGCTTCGAGCAGAATGGAGCGTCGTTCCATGGAAGAGCAGCAGATCCTGATTTGACCACGGTAGCGCGCGTGCCATGTACAACGC
>CAXTRU010000229.1:0-6068 GCA_964246665.1 uncultured Acidobacteriaceae bacterium | reverse complement strand
GGTTTGCGCAGGCATCAGGCCGCGACCATGGAGGATCGTGTTGGTGACGCGGTCGTCATTGGCGGGCGCGCCGGAGTGGAGATACGGCTTCTTGAAGACGCCGACAAGGGCCGGGCCGTTCTTGGGTTGGTCGACACGCTCGTAGTGGCACACCGCACAGCGTGCCTGGAAGACGTCGTAGCCGGCTCGCTGTTGGGCAGTGAGTTGGTCGAGCGGCGTGGGTGGGGGCAGGCTATGGCAGCCGGCGAGGAGCGCTGTGGCGGCGAGGAGGAGCGTCGCGGTGGTCCTGCGGTGTGACTCGGGGAAAGCAGGTTCTCCTTTCGGAGAATGACAACAAAAACTAACGTACCTTACAAGCCTTCTGCTCACTTGGCGGCTTCCTTGAAGATGCGATCGGCGAGGAAGTTGTCGACCTTGGCCTGGTCGCGCAGCATCTCGAAGTAGGCGCTCTTGAGCAATTGCGAGCGGCTATCGTGGATCTGTTGGCGGATGGCTTGCTGCACGCGTGGGTCGTTGAGATCGCGTTGGCCGGCCTGCGCTTTTTCGAGCAGACGGATGATCATGTAGCCGCCAACCTTTTTGGGATCGGTGGGGTCGGGGAACGGGATGATGTCGGTGTCCTGCCCGGCGCGCAATTTGCTTACCGCGGCAAACAGGGCGGGCGTGGCCTTGAGCTGTGACTCAGGAATGGAACCCATATCGCCGCCGCTCGAGTTCGTTTGGGGGTTCTCAGAAAAGTACATGGCCAAGGTACCGAAGTCTTCGCCGGAGTCCAGCCGATTCTTGAGCGTCTGGATCTTCTTGCGCGCGTCGGCATCCGACGTTGCCTTGGAGTTTTGCAAATTACCGGTACTTGTACCCGGGTTACCTGTCACAAGGATCTGTGCGAGGTGGTAAGTGTTCTCGATCAAATTGAAGTCGGCTTTATGCGCGCCGTAGTAGTTGCTGACGTCGGCATCGGTGACGGTGATCTTGGAGTTGATCTCCTTGTTCAGCAGCTTGGTCTGCGTGAGCGAGCGGCGCAGATCGCGGCGAACATCGTCAACGGTTAGATTGCCGGCTTTCAGGCGAGCCTGAAACTGCTCTTCGGTGTACGGCGCTTTCATCTCCTGCAGCTTGCCGTCGACCTCGGCATCGGTCGCCGTTAGGCCGAGTTTGGCGGCGCGCTGCTCGACGATCTCTTCGACGATCAGCTCATGCAGGATGTTGAGCTTCAGCGAGTCTTTTTGCTCGGGAGTGGGCTGCTGTTGCGGATTGTTCTGCAGTTGTTGCGCGTAAATCTTATCGACGTCGGCCTGCTGGATGGGTTTGCCGTTGACCGTGGCGATGTCGTCCGGCCGGGCGCCCTTGTGGCAGCCGGCGATCAGGAGCACGGCGGTGCCGAGCAGGGCGAGAGTAGGTCGAGCGGGGAGGCGCATCGGCAAAAGATCCTTGGGCTGCGCTCGCACGTGCGCAACGCATAAGAGAAGTTTACAGGGTGCAGGGCCCAGGCTTCAGCACTGCCTTCCTACGCCCTGGACCCTGGCCCCTGCGTCTTGGCCCCTGTGTTGAGTACAAAGCACAACACGGCCGCGAGCGCCGCCAGGCCGGCGACGGCGAAAAGCCCGCCGGAGAAACCGTGGGTGAGATCCCTGAGGCGACCGGTGAGGAACGGACCGAGAAAGCCGCCCACGCCGCCCACCATGGTGATGATGGCAACACCGCCCGCCGCGGCTTGGCCGCCGAGAACGCGCGTGGGCAAAGCCCAGAACGGCCCCATGAGGGACCAGTAGCCCATCGCGGCGAGCGTCATGCCAAGCAGCGCTACCGCAAAGCTGTGCGTCACGCCTGCAAGCGTAAAGCCCATGGCACTGAGCGCGAGGCAGAGCGCCATGTGGCCGCGGCGCTCGCCCATGCGGTCAGACGACCAGCCGATGACCACCGTGAAGATGGCGGCGGCCACATAGGGAAGCGTGGCGTACCGAGCGATGAGGCTGGCAGCCTGTGGATGGGTAACCGCATTTGCGCCCACGCCCACATGCAAAAAGTTGTTCAGGATCAGCGGCATCCAGAGATTGACCGTGTACACGCCGATCTGGTCGAAAAAGAAGATGGCCGCAAGCACCCACACCATGGGGGTGCGAAACGCGTCGCCGAGGGAGTGGTGCTCGGTGGCGCCCCCGGCATGGCGATCCTTCTCAAGCTCCGCATCCAGCCACTGCTTTTCTGCGTCGGTGAGCCACGGGGCATCGTCGGGCTTGTCTTTGAGCACAAACAGAACGCTGACGCCCATCAGCAGCGTAGGGACGCCCTCCAGGATGAAGAGCCACTGCCAGCCATGCAAGCCGCGCACGCCTTCGAGTTTGAGCAGCGCGCTGGCCACCGGCGCGCCGACAACGCCGGCAATGGAGGTCGCCGTCATGAACTTGGCGACCGCGCGGGCCCGCTCCTGCGACGGGAACCAAAAGGTGAGGTACAGGATCATGCCCGGGAAGAAGCCGGCTTCGGTGACGCCAAGAAAGAAGCGCATGATCTCAAAGCTGGTGCCGCCGCGAATAAACGCCATGGCCGCGGCCACAAAGCCCCACGAGATCATGATGCGGGCGATCCAGTGACGCGGGCCGAACTTGCCGAGCAGAAGGTTGCTGGGCAGATCGAACAGGGACGAGCCAAGAAAAAAGAGCCCGGCGCCAAGACCGTAGACGGTATCGGAAAGGTGAAGATCGCGCTTCATCTCCAGCGCCGCAAAGCCGACGTTGACGCGGTCCAGGTACGCCAGGATGTACAGCACGAAGATGTAGGGGATCAGACGCCACGAGATCTTGGAGTACAGCTTGCCGGGATCGACACGGGCGTTGGTCTCTGCGTTCTCTCGGGGCATCGCTGGTGGGATGCGTTTGCTGCTGGTTCGATCCATGGAAGGGACTGTAACTTCGCGGAAAGATGGTGAGAGTGAAGTTCGCGAAAAATTTGTTTTGTGTGGAGTCTCACCCGAAGTAACCTTGCATCGTTACGGCTAAGCTTTACTGTCTGCACCTAAAGGATGACTTGCCTATGCGAATTGGCTTCAGGACTCTTGCTCTTGCTTGCGTGGTGCTCAGCCCCTTGGTGGCGCGGGCAGATGACTTTACCATCACGGGGTCGAACGGTGGTACGACCCAAACTCTCACGTTCACTCTGCCCGACTCGCCCACGCCGAGCGCCTTCGAGACGGGCATTGGTTTCCTCATCAACAATGTGCAGGTCATGTACGACGGGACTCCCATCGTTGCAGATGTCGGGTTTGGCAATTACCCGGCACCGGACCTGTTCATCGGTGTCGGCGAGTTCCTGTCAACAACCAACATCTACGGCGGCAACCCCTCGTGGGGTTACTTTACCGGGGACCAGCTGTACGCGGGTACAGAGGCCGCACCCACGTTCCTGACGAATACTGCGGTTTCGCTCGTCAACACGGAAAACCCTTCCAATGGCGGCACACCGGCCGGGGCCTACACGCTGGCGATCACGCCGACCCCGGCTGCCTCTGTCACACCGGAGCCATCAAGCCTTGCCCTGCTGGGCACGGGCGTGTTGGGGATGGTCGGCGTGGCAAGGCGGCGCCGGGCAGCGTAGAGCGGAAGAAAACGACGCAAACGCCTCGGACCCATCGCGGTCCGAGGCGTTTGCTTTGTTGACGCGTCCCTCTCGCGGCTGACTCAGAGCGGACCGAGTTCCACAAGACGCACGCTGCTGATGGCCGGCACGCCCCGCAGCTTGTCGACAGCCTGTGCGAGCGCCTCACTGGCCGGACGATCCAGTTGGACAACGGCGACCGCGCGAGTCGCCTGGCCGCTCTCTGCTTCGGTGCGGCCAAGCGCGAAATTGGCGATGTTGAGCCCGGCTTCGCCGAGGATGGTGCCGATCTGGCCGATGACGCCCGGGACGTCATTGTTGCGGAGCACGAGCAGCGTGCCGGTCAGTTCGGCTTCGACGTAGATACCGTTGTAGCGCATCAGCCGAGGCGAGTCGCCGTGCAGCACCGTGCCGGTCACGGCAAAGTCGCCGCCGGCGGTGTGCGCGATCAGGCGAAGCGTGTTGCCGGTGCCGCCGGGGACGTGTTCGCGCTTGTTTTCCTGCAGGCGAATGCCACGCTCCTGTGCCGCGCTGGCCGCGTTGATGCGATTGACGCCTTCCGAGCCGTGCAGCAGGCCCGCGATGGCGGCGTTGCGGATGAGGTCGGTCTTCAGCTGCGCGAGGCGGCCATTGAAGTTGAGGGTAAGGTTTTCAATGTTGCCGCCGCGGTCGGCGCCGATGGCGTGCGCGAGGAACTGGCCCAGGCGCGCGGCCATCTCGATGTAGGGCGAAACCTCGGTGTATTCCTCCTCGCTGAGCGAGGCTACGTTGACGGCGTTCTGCACGACGCCGAGCTTGAGGTAGTCGCGGACCTGGTTGGCGAGCTGAATGCCGATTGCCTCCTGCGCCTCATCGGTGGAGCCTGCGATGTGCGGGCTGAGCAGCACGCTGGGGAGGTCGACATAGGGCGAGTTCTTGAGCGGCTCGGCGCGAAACACATCGAGCGCGGCGCCGGCGACGTGGCCGGACTTGAGCGCGTCGACCAGGGCCTCATCGACGATGAGCTCGCCACGCGCGCAGTTGATGATGCGCACGCCCGGCTTCATGATGGCGAGCGATGTTTTGTTGATCAGGCCTTCGATTTGCGGCGTGAGCCCGACATGAAGCGAAAGGAAGTCGCTCTCGGAGAAGATGTCGTCAATGGGCACGAGCGTGACGTTGTTTTCGCGGGCGATCACGGGCGCGATGAACGGGTCGTAACCGATCAGGTTCATGCCGAAAGCATGGGCGCGGCGGGCGACCTCAAGGCCGATGCGACCGAGGCCGACGATGCCGAGCGTTTTGCCGCGCAGCTCAGTGCCTTGCAGGGTCTTCTTGTCCCACTTGCCCTCATGCATGGAGCTATTGGCGCGTGGGATGGAGCGGCACATCGCGATCATGAGACCAAGCGTGAGTTCCGCGACGGCCACCGCATTGGCGCCGGGCGTGTTCATCACGACGATGCCGCGACGCGTGGCTTCGGCGGTGTCGATGTTGTCGACACCCACGCCCGCGCGGCCGATCAGGCGGAGCTTAGGCGCGTGCTGCAGCAGGGCGGCATCGGCCTGCACGGCGGAGCGGACGATGAGGGCGTCTGCATCGTCGAGCGCTTGCGGCAGACCGCCCGCGGGGATCCCATCGGCAGTGACGACGTTCCAGCCGGGTTCACCCTGCAGGATGGCAAGCGTGGCGGGCGAAACTTTCTCGGCGATAACGATCTTCAAGTACGGGCTCCATTCAGGCATCAGGACGCAGAAATGCCCACTGCTTTCAGTGTAGCCGGGCCTTCGACCCCACCGCCGCGTGTGATCCGGGGTCAAGGGCGTGCGCCGGCTACTTGCGTAGGTCGAGCCGGACGAGGTCGTCGGCGAAGAGCAGCGAGCCGGAGCCTGCTGTCCTGTCCACCCAGGAAAACTTGCCTTCGATGGCCCGGAGCGCTCGCGCCGTGTCGCCTGCCTCCAGGTAGGGAAGGAGACAAACGTTGCTGAGGCCGCGGCGCGCGTAGAGCCCGCTGGGTTCGAAGGGACCTTCAGGGTCGCTGTGGCTTTCGGGCAGCCAGAACAGTTCGGAGATGTCTCCCAGGGGCACCCAGCGCGGGGCGGGGTAGCCTGCGGCAAAAGCATTCCGCACGCGCACACCGTCGGGGTTAAAGGTCACGGTGATGGTTCTGGATCGGGAAAGCCAGGTGCCCAGTAAGCCGCCAAGGAGGAGCACAAGCCCTCTGCGGAGCATCGTTGGCATGGCCGGCAGCCCACCGGAGAGCAGATAGAGCGCGTAGGTGGGGAACACGTAGTTCCAAAAGACCACAAAGGGCTGAAACTGCACTCGGATGAGAAAGCGCAGGCCCTCGGGGATGTCCTCGATGGTGAGATCGCCGCGGGTGGGTCGCCAAAAGCGCATGGCGGCAGTGTACGTTGGGGGTCACCTAGAGGTGCTGGAAAGCAGCTGGGTACGCGTGTGTCGCGGTTTGTTAAAGCTGCGTGGCCTGGTCATAG
>CAXTRU010000228.1:0-6069 GCA_964246665.1 uncultured Acidobacteriaceae bacterium | reverse complement strand
TCAAGGCCGCCCCGGAGGGCGTGACCGCCGCGGCCGCGGCGGATGCCAAGAGCATCCCGGCGGACTACCGTGTGTCCATCACCAATGCTCCGGGGCCGAACAGCTACCCGATCTCCTCGTTCACCTGGTTGCTGATCCCGCAGCACTGGGATGACCAGGCCAAGGGCAAGGCGATGGTCGACTTCCTGAACTGGATGCTGGACCACGGGGAAACGGAAGCGTCGAGTATGACCTACGCCCCATTGCCGAAGGCGGTCGCCGACCGCGTACGGCAAACCATCAAGACGATTCAATAGCCACTTGAGGAGCGGGCAAGGCAAAGCCCTTGTCCGCTCGTCTGCTTGCTTCCTTTACTCTTGCTGACACAGCGTTGATCGCATCCGCATCTGACGGTGCAAAGACTCACAACATGCCCGACTTTGGCTCTATCCCCGTACCGGCCACCCGAGCCGAGGCCCCTGTGCCTCAGCCTGAGGCGACCCCGGCGCCTCCCTCCGCTTCGCCAGGGCAGCCTGCGCCGTCTGAGGTGCGCCGCTTCCTGCGGGAGCGCGGCAGCGGCAATCTGGCCGACTCCTCGTTTGCGGGCCTCATGGTGCTTTGCGCGCTCAGCGTGATCTTTATCGTTCTGCTGATTGTGTTTGTTCTGGTGGTGAACTCGAAGATGTCCATCCACGCGTTTGGGTGGAAGTTCTTCAAGGACAGCAACTGGGATCCGGTGAACGGCAGCTTCGGAGCCTTGCCGTTCATCTATGGCACGGTAATCTCGTCGCTGTTGGCGCTGGTGATTGCGGTGCCGCTCTCCTTGGCGGTGGCGATCTTTGTGCTGGATATCTGTCCCCTTCCGCTGCGTGGACCCATCGCCTTCCTCACCGAGCTGCTGGCGGCGATCCCCTCGGTGGTGTATGGCTTGTGGGCTGTGTTTGTGTTGGTGCCCATTGTGCGCGATCAGCTTGGGCCGTGGATGATCAAGGCGTTTGGCTGGACGGGCTTCTTTCAGCAGCCCAACTTCGGCGTGGGCATCTTTACGGCCAGCATGATTCTTGCCGTGATGATCTTTCCGGTGATCTGCTCCATCTCGCGCGACGTGATGCGCGCGGTGCCGAGCTCGCAGCGTGAGGCCGCACTCGCTCTCGGTGCGACACGTTGGGAGATGCTCCGCATGAGCGTGCTGCGGAACGCGCGCATCGGCATCGTCGGTGCGGTGATCCTCGGCCTGGGCCGGGCCCTGGGCGAGACAATGGCTGTCACGATGGTGATCGGCAACCACCCGGACATCAGCAAGAACCTGTTCAACCCGGCACACACGCTGGCCAGCGTAATCGCCAATGAGTTCAGCGAGGCGACGGGCGACCTGTACCTGAGCGCGTTGATTGAAATTGGCCTTGCGCTGTTTCTGGTGACGATTGTGGTGAACGCGATTGCGCGGCTGCTGGTGTGGGCGGTGACGCGGAACTCGGCAAGGGCGGTGGCATGAGTACGACACCTTCACGCGACTCCGGTATGGCGCCGACCCCGGTGGTGCCGACGCCCTTGGCGCCGGTACCTGTCCAGCAGGGCTCGGCGTCTACCATGCCGAGCATCTCCTTACCGCCACGCTCGCCGCAGCGGGAAGGCTGGCTCAGGCGGCAACGCTCGGTGACGGACATGG
Source organism: uncultured Acidobacteriaceae bacterium (assembly GCA_964246665.1). Classification (GTDB taxonomy): domain Bacteria; phylum Acidobacteriota; class Terriglobia; order Terriglobales; family Acidobacteriaceae; genus Granulicella. The sequence continues at coordinate 4,421 of CAXTRU010000228.1, read as the reverse complement.
CCGTTACGGTGATCGCTATCCTGAGCACGGCCGCAGTGCTTGTGCCGCTGGTCGCGATTCTGGGCTACTTAATCTTCAAGGGCGCCAGCTCGCTGAACTGGGCGTTCTTCACGCATGTGCCCGCTCCGGTGGGGCAGGCCGGCGGAGGCATGGCCAACGCGATTGTGGGCTCGGCAGTCGTGTTGGGCATCGCGAGCGTCATGGGCATTCCGCTGGGCATCGGCGCGGGCGTCTTTCTCGCGGAGTACGGTCGCGGCGGCATGTTCGGCAACATCGTGCGGTTTACCGCGGATGTGTTGAACGGTGTGCCGTCCATCGTGATGGGGATTGCCGCCTACGCATTGATTGTGGCGCACCAGCATCACTTTTCCGCGTTTGCCGGCGGTGTGGCGCTGGCCATCATGATGGTGCCGACCATCACGCGCACCACGGAAGAGATGCTGGCCACGGTGCCCTCCAGCCTGCGCGAGGCAGCGTTGGGCCTGGGCGTGCCCAAGTGGCGCACGATCCTTTCCGTAAGCCTGCGGACAGCATCGCCGGGCATCATCACCGGCTGCATGCTGGCCTTTGCGCGTGTGGCAGGCGAGACAGCGCCGCTGCTGTTCACGGCGTTGGGCAATCAGTTCTGGTCCGCGCGTGTCGATCAACCCATTGCGGCGCTGCCGTTGCAGATCTTCGTCTATGCGGAGTCCCCCTACGATGAGTGGCACCGGTTGGCCTGGGCAGGGGCGTTGGTCTTGATCGTGCTGATTATGGTTTCGGTAACCCTGGTGCGCATCTTCGCGAACCGCGGTGTGCTCAAGGGAGGACGGTAAAGCTGTGGGCGTCGACATCAAGGTAGACAACCTGAACGCGTGGTATGGGCCGGTGCACACGTTGAAGGAAGTAACGTTGCACATCCCGGCCAACAACGCGACGGCGCTGATTGGGCCTTCAGGGTGCGGCAAATCGACGTTTGTGCGTTGCCTGAACCGCATGCATGAGACCACGCCCGGGGCGCGCGCCGAAGGCAGCGTGCGCATGGGGGAGCTCGACGTGTACAAGGATGCGTCGCCGGTAGAAATTCGCCGACGCATCGGCATGGTGTTCCAAAGGCCTAACCCGTTTCCAACAATGTCGATCTATGACAACGTGGCAAGCGGATTGAGGCTGAACGGGTACAGCAAGCGCAAGTTGCTGGATGAGATTGTGGAGCGCTCGCTGAAGCAGGCCGCGTTGTGGGATGAGGTAAAAGACGATCTGCGCAAGAAGTCGGGCGCAAGCCTTTCCGGCGGTCAACAGCAGCGGTTGTGCATCGCGCGTGCGCTGGCGGTGGATCCTGAGGTGCTGCTGATGGACGAACCCGCGAGCGCTTTGGACCCGGTGTCGACGTCGAAGATTGAAGACCTCATCTTCCACCTGAAGGCGCAGTACACCATCGTCATCGTGACGCACAATATGCAGCAGGCGGCCCGTGTGGCGGAACAGACCGGCTTCTTTTTGACCGGTAAGCTGGTGGAATTCGCATCAACACATAAGATCTTTACAAGTCCGTCCGACAAACGAACAGAGGATTACATCACGGGGAGGTTTGGCTGATGCGGACGCGATTTCATCAGGCTTTGGATGGATTGAAGGAACGGTTGCTGGTGATGGCGGGCCTGGTGGAACAGGCCATTCAGCGCGCGACAGCAGCCTACTCGGACCGTGATGCGGAGTTGTGCGATCTGGTGCTGATGTCTGAGCCGGCGATCAATCGCATGGAGCGCGAGATCGATCAGCTGGCGCTGGATTTGCTCGCGATGGAGCAGCCGATGGCTGTGGACCTGCGCTTCATCATGGCGGTTATCCGCATCAACGCCGACCTGGAGCGTGTGGGCGATCAGGCGGTCAACATCGCCGTGCGCGTGAAAGAGCTGGGCATGCTGGACCAGAGCGACCTCCCGGTGGATATCCCGCGCTTGGCGCAGCTGTCCTCGGCGATGGTGCGCAAAGCGTTGCAGTCGTTCATTGAAGCGGATGCGGAGATGGCGCGCACGGTGTTGACGCTGGATGACCAGGTGGACGATCTGAACCGCGACGCCTACCAGGCCCTGGGCAAGTACATCCAGGAGCACCCGGAGTGCGCGTCGCAGGCCCTGAACGCGCTGGTCATTTCACGCAACCTGGAGCGTGTGGGTGACCACGCGACCAACATCGCCGAAGATGTCATCTTCTGGGTGCGCGGCGATGACGTGCGTCATGCGGGATCGGTGGAGAACCGCGATCAGCCCAAGCCCCTGGGCTTCGGCGCGAAGTAAGCCGCCTGTGTTGACGGAAGGGGCAGGCCATGGTGCCTGCCCTTTCTGTTTGGGGCAGGTGCTTAGCGCGAGTTGCCGTCGACGAGGTCGTAGGCCACGATGCCAAGGTCGTTGAGTGTGCCGACCGTGGCTTCCAGGTTGCGCCGGATCACCGGCTCCTGCTTGCCCGGCGTTTGGTGGGCCTCCTCAACCGCGACGACGCGACCGTACGGCCACGAGCTCTGCGGAATGGCGCTCATCGCTTCGCCGAGCTTGTCGGGGCTCACATTGACCTCTTCCCGCCGCGCGCCTGTGGGGCGCAGCATGCCGCCCGCGCCGAACGAGGATGGGTTCTGGTCGGCAAGCATGACGTGGATGGTCAGCATGTCGGGCTGCACGGTGATGTACGGGTTGTCCCAGGAATCGTAGCTGCGCACGGTCATGTAGCGGCTCTTTTTCGGGGGCGGAATCTGCTCGAGCTCCTGACGTTGCTCGGCGATTTGGGCACGCTGTGCGGCCTTGGCGTGGGTGCCGGCGGCGACGCGGTCGCGGCAGCCAGTAAGGCTAGCTGTGGCAAGCAACAGGCAAGGAATGACTGAGCGAAAGGACACGGAAACACTCACATTCCAAGGATACCGAAGGATACCGAAGCGAGGAGATTGCTGTTGCAGCAATCACGCCCTAGGTCCGAAAGTTGCGGCATCGGCACGTAGAATGGAGAGATGGTTAAAGGAATCACCACCATCGCGCAGATTGCGTCGCCGGAGGCGTTTGCGCGGTTGAACGACTTGCTGCGCTCCCTTGGTTTTGAAGAGGGCAGGGGATGGGACGACGGAAACGGCCGTGGCGCCGCGTTTGTGGCGCCGGTCGGCAATCTGGAACTGGTCACGGGACGCGCACCGGCTGTGCCAGGCTTGTTGATTGAGACGACGACGCTGGATGCGGTGCACGGCGCCGTGCGGCAGTGGGTCGCCGCCGAGGTGCGGAGCGAAGACGTGGCCGCGCGCGTGAGCGAGGTCGCTGAGACGCACTGGAACTCACGGCTCTTCCGCGTCCAGTTGACTGACGGGTTCGAGGTTGGGTTTTGGGAGTCGCTGAACCCGCTGCATGGACGTCCGGTGGCGATCGAGGGCGATCTGTCGGCAGCCGGGAAGCGCTTTGCGATCGTGGTGGCGCGTTGGAATGCGGTCATCACCGATCGTCTGCTGCAAGGCGCGCTGGATGGGCTGTATCGCAGCGGTGTGGCCAAGGCGGATGTGGAGATTGTGCGGGTGCCCGGCGCGTGGGAGATCCCCTCGGCAGCGCGCACGCTGGCAGAAACGAAGCGCTTCCATGGCGTGATCACGCTGGGCGTGTTGCTGCGCGGCGAAACGGCCCACTACGAAGCGATCTACAACGAGGTGTCGCGCGGGATTGGGCAGTCGCAGCAGGACACCGGCGTACCGCATGCGTTTGGCGTGCTGACCTGCGAGACGCTGGAACAGGCGCTGGACCGGGCGGGGCTCAAGGCTGGCAACAAGGGTTTTGAAGCGGCGATTGCGGCCATCGAGATGGCGTCCATTCAGGCGAAGCTTGGCGCGCAGCCGGTGACGGCAGAGGCGGTCCGCTGATGGGAAGCCGACGGAAGTCTCGTGAGTTAGCGATGCAGATGCTCTTCCAGGGAGACCTTGGCAAGCAGAAGCCGGGCGAAGTGGAACAGCTGTTTTGGGACGCGCGCGATGACGTGGATGAAGAGACCCGCGGCTTCGCTGACGACCTTCATCGCGTAGCCACGCGTCGCGATGAGGAGATCGACGGCTTGATCCAAAAGCACGCGCAGAACTGGCGTTTAGAACGCATGCCCGTGGTCGACCGCAACCTCCTGCGCACAGGCACGGCCGAAATGCTGGGCTTCCCAGCGACGCCGACCGCGGTGGTCATCAACGAAATGCTAGAAATCGCCAGGCGCTACGCCGCCCCGGAGAGTATCCACTTCTTGAACGGCGTGCTGGATGCAATTGGGCGGGAGTTGTTGGAGAAGAGACTTGAAGTAGGAAGTAGGAAGTAGCAAACAGGAAGTAGGAAGTAGCAAACAGGAAATAGGAGGTAGGGATTAGGGGAAAGAGATCGGACTCGGGTCCAGGAGATGGATAGGTTTCATTTCTGGATGAGGACGTAATAGGA
>CAXTRU010000227.1:0-6097 GCA_964246665.1 uncultured Acidobacteriaceae bacterium | reverse complement strand
ACCGGTACCACAACACCACAGCGGTCGCGAACTTTGGGTACGACCTGGTGAAGGGCGCATCGATCCGCGGGACGGTGCGCGATACCTCGAGCGCTGAGGGCATCCCTGGAGCGTACGGATTTTATGGGTTGACGGTCCCGGCCAAGGAGAGCGACCAAGACCTGTACGGCAACATCACGCTGGAGGATCGCACCGGCAGCGATTGGCACAATCTGCTGCGATACGGCATCGCGCGTAAGCGGGAGCAGGCAAGCTACTTCGGCAATGTCGGCAATCCGGTGACGTTGAACTTCGGTACCGCAGCAAACCCTGACTACTTTACCGAATACTTCGGCAATCTCACGACGATCCGTGGTGCGAACGGATATGCGGTGACAGGGCAAGCGGCCTTGTTTAACTCCGACAACCAACAGGTGTCTGACCGCGACGAGCTGTACTATCAGTCGGACTACACGTTTCCGAAGCGGATCTCGGCGTTATTTGGATTCCGGTATGAGAACGAGCGTGGGCGCTTTCTCGACGGAGACTTCGGCGAAGACGAACGGCTGCAGCGCACCAACTATGAGTGGAATCTCGAGTTTCAGGGCGACATCGTCAACCGCGTTTTCTACAGCGTGGGCGGGTCGTTGCAGAAGAACCATCTGTATGGCTTCGCGGGGGAGCCACGCCTTGGCCTGGCGTGGGTTCCGGTGCGGCCCGGGCCGGGGTTGTTCCGCGGCACTAAGCTGCGCGCGAACCTGGCGACCGGCGTGCAGGAGCCTTCGCTGGCAACGGAGTTCGACAGCCTGTATCGCGAGTTGAACACGCTGAACGACACATCGGACATCAACTTGTACCGCATAGCGCCGCTAGGTCCGGAGCGCTCGCGGAGTGCTGACATTGGTTTGGATCAAAGCATCTATGGGCAGAAGTTGAAGGTGTCGGTCGACTACTTTCACAACCAGTTTTCGCATCAGCTGGAGTATGTCGCGGCGGGCGATCTGCAAACCTACTTCGGCTTCTCGATCGCGAACCCGACGTTGTTGGCCAATCCTTACCTGGCGTTCTACGGCGCGGAGTTAAACTCGCTGGCGTACCGGGCGCAGGGTGGTGAGCTTGCGTTGGAGTGGCAGGCGCCCAAGGGTTTCTTTGTGCGTGGTGGCTATACCTATCTTGACGCGTTGGTAAGCCAATCGTTTGCGGGCGATGTGACTGCGGCGAAGCAAGGCGTGCCCACAGAAAACCCCTTGATCCCGGGCGTACCGCTAGGGGCAACGTCGCCGCTGATCGGAGCTCGGCCGTTTCGGCGAGCGCCACATTCGGGCTTTTTCGACGTGAGCTATACGCATGCCAAGGTAAACCTGATGCTGAAGGGTGCGCTGGCTAGCCGATCAGATGATTCCACTTATCTGAATGGCTTGGACCTTAACGGAGGCAACACGCTGTTGTTGCCGAACCGCGACCTGGATTGGGGCTGGGCCAAGCTGGATTTAGGCGGTACCTACCAGGTGCGACACAATGTAGCTGTCTTCGCGCAGTTGGACAATCTCTTGAACGATCAGCACATCGCGCCTGTGGGCTATCCGTCGCTGCCTCTCACGGTGCGGGCAGGGTTGAAGGTTCGCTTGGGCGGCGATTAGTTGTTCACAACAAAGCAAACAACGCCGCTGCAGCTACGTTGCAGCGGCGTTTGTTGTTTCGTGCCGGGTTTGCTGATGTTCCTTGCCGCCCTTTCTAGAAGAGGCCTTCGTCGCCTAGGGCAGGGCACCGTGAGCCTTCAAGACGGTTTTCCTCATCTAACAGAGTGTGAGGTTGACCATGATGTTTAGCCGGAAAGTTTTGTTGTCCGCCGCGTTCACGACTGCGGTGCTTGCCACGCCGGCCTTCGCTCAAGAGTTGCCGAACGAGGGCCCCGTTCCGACCACCGCATTGATCAACGTGGAATCCAAGAACAATGCACCCCTGAACACAGCGGCGCTGAAGCTGGAAGTAAACGGACATGCTGCCGAGATTGCCTCGGTGACGCCTGTGGGCAAAGAAGGCGCGCAGGTTGCCATTCTGATCGACGATGGTCTGCGCCAAAACTTCGGCGTGCAGATTGAGGATGTGCAGCACTTCGTCCAGAGCCTGCCACCGAATGTACAGGTGCTGGTGGGCTACATGGAGAATGGCACGATTCGCCACGAAGGCGGGTTCACGACCAACCATGAAGCAGCCGCGCAGCAGGTCCGCATCCCGTTGGGTGCGCCTGGGCTGAGCGCCAGCCCGTACTTCTGCCTGTCTGACTTCGTGAAGCACTGGCCGGGGCAGGGCAATGCGGCACGCATGGTGCTGATGATCACTAACGGTGTCGATCCCTATAATGGCAGCGTGTCCCCGCTGAACCAGGACAGCCCTTACGTGCGTGCGGCGCAGGATGACGCGCAGCGTGCCGGGGTCGCGGTGTACTCGATTTCCTACAGTGATGCGGGCATGCGTGGCGGGTTAGCCAACTTCAGTGGGCAGAGCTACCTGAACCAGGTTGCCGATGCGACCGGCGGTGAATCGTTCTACCAGGGACGCATCACACCGCCAAGCCTGGCGCCCTACCTGAACCAGTTCCGCAACGCCATCCAGGAGAGCTACCTGGTGACCTTCAACGCGAGCGCGAATCGTGAGAAGCGCGACACGTTAACGACCATCAAGATCAAGAGCGAACAGGCTGGGGTGAAGGTTCATGCGCCTCAGGCGGTGCATCCTGGCTTCGTGGAGCAGGCTGCAGAGTAAGCGTTTGTTCTGGTTGTGTTGTAGGGGCAGGGCTGAATTAGCCTTGCCCTTTGCTTTTGTTGCGCTGAGTTGACGCCTTGGGAGTGAAGGTGAGACGAATCAGGTCGCCACGGTCCGAACACGTTGATCGCCAAAGCGCTTGAAGAGTGCGCGGCTCGCAGTAATAGCGCTGCATAGGAACCTTGCCACAAGTTTGATCCTGGGCTTCTCACGTTGACAGAGTATCTGTTGCTCGTGACCCATACCACTCAAGAAAACGTGCGGAGCACGAGCTGAAACGCAGGTCTCTTCATTCCGCCTCGCTCCGGTCGAGATGACATGGTTACGGGAGTAGGTTGAAACAGCAGTATCCCTGCGGGGATGACAAGCCGGAAAGCAAAGCAGCAGAACGCAGATTCCCTTCGGGAATGACAACAAGAAGGCAAGTGACGTTTAAGACGACAGAAAGCCCCGGATTGCTCCGGGGCTTTTGCTTCTGGTATTACCCTTTGCGGCGAAGCCGCGTGTGGCCGTCCGCCTAGGACTAGTACATGCCGTCCATGCCGCCGCCGTGCTGGTGGCCTGCGCCTGCCGCTTCCTTCTTCTCCGGGATCTCGGAGATCATGGCTTCGGTGGTGAGCATGAGGCCGGCGATCGAGGCTGCGTTCTGCAGGGCAGTGCGCGTGACCTTGGTCGGGTCGATGACGCCCGCGGCGACCAGGTCCTCGTACTCGCCCGTTCCGGCGTTGTAGCCGTAGTTGGAGTCGTTGGACTGCTGGATCTTGTTGATGACGACGGCGCCTTCTTCGCCGGCATTGAGAGCGATCATGCGGAGCGGCTCTTCGACGGCGCGGCGGATGATCTGCGCACCGATCTTCTCGTCACCCTGGAGGGTTTCGATGAGCTTCTCCACCGATTTGGCTGCGCGAACCAGCGCAACGCCGCCGCCGGGGACAATGCCTTCCTCGACCGCTGCACGGGTGGCGTGCATGGCGTCTTCCACGCGCGCCTTCTTCTCCTTCATCTCGGTTTCGGTAGCGGCACCGACCTTGATAACGGCGACGCCGCCAACCAGCTTGGCAAGACGCTCCTGCAGCTTCTCGCTGTCGTAGTCGGAGGTGGTCTTCTCGACCTGCGCGCGGATCTCCTTGACGCGGCCTTCAATCTTGCCGTCCTGCCCGCCGCCGTCGACGATGGTGGTGTTGTCCTTGTCGATGGTGACGCGCTTGGCGGTGCCGAGGTCTTCGATCTTGACGCCCTCAAGCTTGATGCCGAGATCCTCCGTAATCGCCTTGCCGCCGGTGAGAACAGCGATGTCCTCGAGCATGGCCTTGCGACGGTCGCCGAAGCCGGGAGCCTTGACGGCCGCGACGTTCAGGGTGCCACGTAGCTTGTTGACCACGAGGGTCGCGAGCGCTTCGCCGTCGACGTCTTCAGCGATGATGACGAGGGGCTTGGCGGTGCGGGCAATCTGCTCGAGCAAGGGGAGCAGGTCCTTCATCGTGGAGATCTTCTTCTCGTAGATGAGGATGTAAGGGTTCTCGAGAGCAGCTTCCATGCGCTCGGCGTCGGTGACGAAGTAGGGCGACAGGTAGCCGCGGTCGAATTGCATGCCTTCGACGACGTCCAGCTGGGTCTCCATGGTGCGGGACTCTTCTACGGTGATGACGCCGTCCTTGCCGACCTTCTTCATCGCTTCGGCGATGATGGTGCCGATCTGCGCGTCCGCGTTGGCGGAGATGGTGCCGACCTGGGCAATCATCTCGCCGGAGACAGGCTTCGAGAACTCGCTGAGGGCACCGCCCTGCACAATGCCATGCTCGTCACGCTTGCCGATGATGGCCTCAACGGCCTTGTCGATGCCGCGCTTCAGGGCCATGGGGTTTGCGCCAGCGGCAACGGTCTTGACGCCCTCGCGGAAGATGGCCTGGGCCAGAACGGTGGCGGTGGTGGTGCCGTCGCCAGCAACGTCGGAGGTCTTGGAGGCGACTTCCTTCACCATCTGGGCGCCCATGTTCTCGAGACCCTCGGGCAACTCGATCTCCTTGGCAACAGTCACGCCGTCCTTGGTGATGGTGGGCGAACCGAACTTCTTTTCGATGACGACGTTGCGGCCCTTGGGACCGAGCGTCACCTTGACTGCGTTGGCGAGCGTGTTGACGCCGCGAAGGATCGCCTGACGCGAATCTTCTCCATGCAGAATTTGCTTTGCCATTGTGTGTGCTCCGTTGCAGCTCTGGGCTGCGGTTTGGTTCTAGGTTGTGAGTTCTAGGTTGTAGGTTGGAAGCGGGGCTGGGTTCAGCGGTGGCGTGTGCCGATTTCGACGACCTAGAACCTACAACCCACAACCTACAACGGCGTTTACGCCAAGATGCCGAGGACTTCTTCTTCGCGCATGATGAGGAAGTCTTCGCCGTCGAGCTTGATCTCGGTGCCGCTGTACTTGCCGAAGAGCACGGTGTCGCCGCTCTTAACGTCGAGCGGGAAAACCTTGCCTTCGTCGTTGCTCTTGCCTTTGCCGACCGAGATCACCTTGCCCTGCTGGGGCTTTTCTTTGGCGGAATCAGGGATGATGATGCCGCCGCGCATGGTCTCGCTCTCCTCGAGGCGCTGGACCAGGATGCGGTCGTGGAGCGGCGTAAACTTGTTTGAAGCCATTGTGCGTATTCTCCTTGGAACGGGTGCTTGTGGGGAGTGCCGGTACGATGTGCTGCTGGGCCCGGGTACCGTTTTGGCACTCTCCACCGCCGAGTGCTAATGTAGTGATCGCGCCGGGGCAGTGTCAAGCGCAAAAGATCAAACCTGCGTGAAATGCACTCAGGCTTCCTTAGTTGCTGGTTTGCAGGCTGTGGGGCGACAACGGCCCTGAGCTCACGGTAGAATCTCCGCCATGTCTCCTCTGCCTCCACGCCCGTTTCGCTGGTTTGTCGCCGCTTGCCTGGGCTGCCTTTCGCTCGCGGGGGCCGCGCAGCAGGAAAAGCATGGCCGAGGCTACAAGCCGCCACCGCCTACCGCTGAAGTGTCGGTTACCGTGGAGAAAGCCTTCAACGAGAAGCCGTTTCCGAACGCGTCCGTGATCTTTCGGGCGATGCGCGACGACAAGATCACGGCCAACCTGGAAACTAAAACGGATCCGGACGGCCGGGCGTCGCTGGACCTGCTGGAAGTGGGCAGTCACGTTACAATTCAGGTGATTGCGGGCGGCTTTGCGACCTATGCAACCGATTTCGAGCTTACGCCGGACGGCAAACAGTTGCTGGTGAAGCTGCAGCGGCCGCGGGCGCAGATTTCGACCTATACCGACGACCAGGACAAGCCGGCGGTGGTTGAGCCGGGTGTTCAGGAGCACGCGAAGCCGACCGCGGTGCCGCCG
>CAXTRU010000226.1:0-6105 GCA_964246665.1 uncultured Acidobacteriaceae bacterium | reverse complement strand
GGTGGGCATGGTGCTCCTTGAGTAAGTGGCCTGGCGCGGGACGATCGATGCGCGTGTAGTGAGATGCGCGGGTGAGCGGGCGCTGCAGTACGTAAGAAGCTCAGCTGAGCTTAATTGACACGGTGCAGTGAACATCCGTTTCTTTCCCCTGCTGTCGTCAACGTTCGTCTTCGAACGCAGGTAAGCGATAGCGTCTAGCGCATCGGAACTGAAGGCAGTGAGTTCGGACCTAAAGTTATCTTGCGTAAATCGCGTACATCGCTATGCTGGCCGCATGCAGATTGCAGGGTGGAAGGCGGCAGTGGCTACGGGAATGGTTTGTTTCGGGGCAGTCGGTTGTGGGTCGAGCAACCCTGCGGTGAACACAGTGCAGCCGACCCCGCCAGCCGTCAACCTGAAAGGGAACTGGTTATTGACGGGAGCGCTGCCGACCTCAAGTGAACTGCAACCTGCAGCAGGGTTCACCGCAACCTTTGATGTGAACGGGACAGCGGTGACGGCGACCATGGAGGTACGTAGTGTCTGTGGAGCGATTGGAACCGGCGAAATCTTTGGTCTAGGTGGGAGCTTTCTGACAGGAACCGTTGCTGAGGACGGCAGCTTCACCGTGAAAACGACAACGCAAGGGGCGCTTCCTCAATCGGCAGTGACGATCACCGGAGCGATCCCTAAAGCTCCCGGAGCCACTTGGGTTGGGAACTACACGATCTCCGGTGGGACTGGGACCTGTGCGCCAAACGGAAGTGGCAGTTTTGCGGCGGAGTCGATCGGGCCTGTAACGGGCACCTACACCGGCACGGGAAACCTAGAACTCGCGTCGACCTCCGGACTTGGGTCAGTGCCAACCCTTACCACTGTACCCTCTACAGTGACACTTACCTTGCAGCAGGATGGGCCTCTCTACGGACTACCTCCCGCGACCGTGGACAGCGAGATAGCCGTCGACGGCTCAGTTCAGGTGTCCGGAGTGCCTTGCTTCAGTAAAGGGACGGTCAGCACTGTCCAGACAGGAATCATTTCGGGCGCGATTGCCCAGCCGACATTCCTCATGGATGACGGCTCGAAGATGATTGTCGTGGCAGAGGTGTTGGACGACGGAGCAAAAAAACTGTGGGTGCACGACCTGAACGTGATTGGTGGAAAGTGTGCCGGCGTCTATCTCTTTGGATCAGCGCCGCTGATTGTGCAAGCGGAGTGACAAGGCCAGACCATCGCCGAATGTTGCGTAGCGCTTCTCCTGAGGCCCTCAGCGGTATCATGGACGGGTTGTCGTTTGAGATCAGGGAGATGCAATGCGGAAGAAGGTAACGATTGTGGGCGCCGGGAACGTGGGCGCGACGGCGGCTCATTGGATTGCAAGCAAGGAGCTTGCGGATGTTGTGCTGATCGACGTGGTGGAAGGCGTGCCGCAGGGCAAGGGCCTGGACCTGCTGGAGGCGATGCCGATTGAGAAGCGGGATGTCTCGATCATCGGCACCAATGACTATGCCGACACCAAGGACTCCGACATCGTTGTGATCACTGCAGGCATTGCGCGTAAGCCGGGGATGAGCCGCGATGATCTGTTGAACACGAACTTCAAGATCATGAGCGACGTGGTGGGCAAGGCGGTTGAGGCTTCGCCGAACGCGATCATCATCGTTGTGTCGAACCCGTTGGATGCGATGGCGCAAACGGCGTTCAAGAAGGCCGGGCTGCCGCGTGAGCGCGTGATCGGGATGGCGGGCGTGCTGGACTCGGCGCGGTTCCGGACGTTTATTGCGGAAGAGTTGAACGTGTCCGTGGAGAACGTGACAGCGTTTGTGCTGGGTGGGCATGGCGACACGATGGTGCCGTTGTCGCGCTACTCGACTGTGGCGGGTATCCCGATCACGGAGTTGATTGAGCCGACGCGCTTGAAGGAGTTGGAGACGCGCACGGCCAATGGTGGTGCGGAGATCGTCAAGTACTTGAAGACGGGGTCGGCGTACTACGCGCCTTCGTCGGCTGCAGTGGAGATGGTCGAGGCGATTCTGAAGGATAAGAAGAAGATTCTTCCGTGCGCGGCGTATTTGCAGGGTGAATACGGCATCGACGGGCTGTATGTTGGTGTGCCGTGCAAGCTGGGTGCAAAGGGTTTGGAGCAGATTATCCAGATCAAGCTGACCGACGACGAGCAGGCGGCGTTGAACAAGAGCGCTGAAGCTGTGCGTGAGCTTTGCACTGTGATTGGCGTTGCGTAGTTTGTAGAGGCAGTGAGAAAGGCCGTGGGACTTCGTGTCCTGCGGCCTTTGTCGTTGTGCGGCTATGGCCCGGGTTTGCGCTGCCAGATCTCTGCGCCTTCGAGCGGCGCGGTGTAGGGCGCGGGCTGGTAGTGCGCGGTGATGTAGGTGCATACCGGGGCGAGAAAGTCGTCGCGGTGTTGCACGTGCGGCACGTAGAAGGGCAGCAGGTTGAGGAACAACTCGTGGCGTTTCTGCCGGTCTTCAGCGGCGACGTCTTCAGTTGTGGGAGCGGTGTGTGGATCGGCTGCCGGGCAGGCAGTGCCGTGGGTGAAGAGCAGCATGGCCTGCGGGTGATCGCGTAGCTCGTCGACTTTCTCCTGCACTTCGTAGGGAGCCATCACGTTGCCCAGGCCACGGTAGCGGCCGTTGGTGATTGGAGGCAGGTCGCCGAGCAGCAACGTGGAGGGATAGCCGAGCGGAGCCAGCAGGGCTTGGTCGCGAGGCACGTTGGACGGCACGGTGACGGGGTACGCGGTGCGCCACTTGGCCAGCGTTGCTTCCGAGCGATGGGCGCCGAGCGCGCGGTGTAATGTGCTTTGGGCGAAGCGGCGCAGGGCCGGATGTGGGTCTGCTGGGGAGAAAAGCGCGGCTTTCACCGGGAACATGAAGAAGTTGTTTGCCTGGTAGAGAGCCAACGGCAAGAACAACGCGCCGGCGATGTAGCTCCACACCATCCACTTCGCGGCTGGCTTGAAGTGAGAGAGCACGGTCCAGGCCACCAGAAAGGCGCCGACCGTGTTCATGAACATGTGTCCGCCGTCGCAGCGGCCGAACGCGGCAGGTAGGGCGCCGAGTGCGATGAGGATGAGGTATTCGAGCGGGCCACCTGTGCTCTTTGCGCGCAGGCTGTTGGTCAGCACGCAGATGGCAACCAGTAAGAGGAGAAGCTCAATCAGCGTGTTGAAGCTGGGCAACAGCGGCAGGTTGTAGCCACCGGCAGCCATGCCGCGTATGTAGTGCACGACGCCTGAGTGAAGCAGCAGGGCGAGCAAGACAGCTTCGCCGACAAGCAGAACGGCGATGGCAGGAACGGACTGCTGGTGCGAGCGCGACACAAACAGCAGAAAGAACAGCAGGGTTCCAGCGCAGAAGGCAATGCCTTGTTCCGGCGAATAGAACAGGATGAAGGCGGCGCATGGCAGGCTCAACAAGGCGGCGGGCAAGGCAGAGCGTCGCGTTGACAGCACGCGCCAGATCGCGGCAGCAAAGAAGGGTGCGGCGACGAAGCGGAGTGGCGTGTAGTTGAGCCCGAGTGACACGGTGCTGAAGATAAAGCCGAGGAAGGCGAGCAGGTAGATGCCGTTTTTGCGAAGGCTGGTCGCGCAGGTCCATGCGACGGTGATCCAGAGCAGCCACACACCCACGATCCAGTCGATGATCCAGGAGAGGAAGTAGGCATCGAGTAGAGACAGGTGCAGCAGGCGATGCAACTGCAGCGGGATTTCGAGTAGCACGGGACCGTAGATGAACTCGAAGTCGCGGTACATCGTTTCGCCGGCGGCAAGGTGCTGCAGACGGTCCATCAGGTAGGCGCCTTCGTTGATCGCGCCCACGCTGCGATAGGCCAGCCAGAACGTGAGGGTGACCGCGGCCGTGATGCCAAGCGTGACGTGGAACAGGCGCCGCGACATGGGCGGCGCGACCGGCGCGTCCTCTGGCATGGCAGCGCGCAGGCCGAGACCGTCGCTCCACCACGCGAAGCCGAAGGCAAACAGCACAAAGAGAGCTAGCGCAGCGCGGTTGTTGAAGCCAAACGTGTAGGAGTCCGAGATGCTGGGCGCCACGGGGATGTGGAACGGCACAGCGAACACAAGAAAGAAACCTGCAAGAAGCACCAGGAGCACACGGAGCGTGGACCGGCGAGGCAGGCGAAGATCCTGGGGCATATGCGTCTATGGTACCGTTGCGCCTGTCCTGCCGAGGGCCGACGCAGACAGCGCGCCGTTGTGCAAAGTGTTGCCCGGGGACCGTTGCTTATAGACTGGCGTGATGGGGGTTGACCCGGTTGAGCACGGCAGCGGAACGGGACCCGCCAGAACAAAACCCACCTACCGGCTGGTGCAGGTGCTGCGCGGCATCGCGGCGCTGATGGTTGTGGCGCACCACGGCACCATCATGCTGTGGGAGCGCGATCACCTGGTGCTGCAAACGTGGATCGCCGGCGGCTCCGGGGTCGACATCTTCTTCGTCATCAGCGGCTTTGTGATGGTGGTTTCCACGGCTAACCGGAAGCCCAGCCTTGCTGCCGCAAAGACCTTTTTGCTTCGTCGCGTGGAGCGCATCGCGCCGATGTACTGGCTGGTGACGGCCGTCAAGGTTTTGCTGCTTCTGGCGGTCCCGGCCGTGGCGTTGAATGGGCTGGGTGGATGGCACCATGTGGTGTCATCTTTCCTGTTCTGGCCGAGTCTGAGCGCGGAGCACACCTTTGAGCCCGTTGTGGTGGTGGGCTGGACCCTTAACTTCGAGATGCTGTTCTATCTGCTGTTTGCCGTTGCCCTGGCTGCGCGGTGGCGACCCATCTTCGCCCTGACACCGCTGCTGGCCCTGGTCCCGCTGCTGTATTACCTTCCGCTTCGCTACCTTCTGAAGGTGCCGGTCTCGCTACTGTTTTATATCTCGTCCGTGCTGTGGGAGTTCCTGTACGGCATGGCGCTAGGCGCGGCGGTGCTGTGGGTGCGGCGCCTGCCGTGGACTTTGGGCGCGGTGCTCGTGTTTGGCGGCTTCAGCATGTTGCTGTTGCATGCCGCACCGCCCATGAACTATTGGCGCGGGCTGTTTTGGGGCCTGCCTGCCCTGGCCATTGTGGCCGGCGCGATCTCGATGGAGCAGCGCTGGGGCGGTCGCAGCCCACGCTGGATGTTGGAGATCGGCGATGCGTCGTATTCCATCTATCTGGTGCACACGCTGACGCTGCCTGCGATCGGCATGCTGCTGGTGCGTTGGCGCCATGGCTGGCCGGGGGAGATCGCTGTGGCGCTGGCCGTGACCGTGCTGCTGTCCGCCCTGTGTGGTGAGTTGGTGTACCGCGCCATTGAACGGCCCATCCTGCTGTGGTTCAATGGGCGGCGACAGACGGCGATCCCGGTAAACAGATAAGCCCTGCCGGGCCGGAGGGCGAGGCAGGGCTTACGTTCAACAACGTGAAGGCGGATTAGTCGCGCTCGATGGTGACGGACTCGAGGACGACGTCCTTGCGGGGCTTGTCGCCGGCGCCGGTAGGCACCTTGCTGATTTTTTCGACGATGTCGTAGCCCTCGGTGATCTCACCGAAGATGGTGTGCTTGCCCGTAAGCCAACTGGTGTCGGTGACTGTGACGAAGAACTGCGAGCCGTTGGTGTTGGGGCCGGCATTGGCCATGGCAAGCTTGCCAGGCGCCTTGAAGTGGTGCGGGCTGCCCTTGGTCTCGTCGGCGAACTTGTAGCCGGGGCCGCCCATGCCGGTGCCTTCCGGGTCGCCGGCCTGGATCATGAAGTTGGGGATGACGCGATGAAAGATGGTTCCGTCGTAGAGCTTGTCGCCCTTTTTCGAGCGCGAGTTCCATTCCTTGGTGCCTTCGGCGAGGCCGATGAAGTTCTTGACGGTTTCGGGGGCCTCCTGCTCAAAGAGGCGGGCCTTGAAGGTACCCTCGGAGGTCTTGAAGATTGCAGTGGTTGGCATAGTTCTCCTTGCTTGTGTCGTGCTTCCAGGTGGTTGGATGCGGTTTGGGCGGTTGCCAGGGCTGAAGCCCTGTTGGTGCTTGGCTAAATACCGCAGGCTGAAGCCTGCGGCTACACCGTGCAGCTGCTTTGCGGTTATGCCATGTGGCTGCGCTGCGGTTATGCCCTGCTGCGCTGCGGCTTC
>CAXTRU010000225.1:1251-6113 GCA_964246665.1 uncultured Acidobacteriaceae bacterium | reverse complement strand
CTCTCATGGGCAGCATGTGAACACAGACGTATCACGCGGCCAATGGTTCCGGCATGACCCGCGCCCGATTCGATTCTGCTACCAATGGGGGATCACCCGCATGGCTTGTAACTCCCCAAAAAGCTCCGCAAACATTTGCTCCGTATCGATGCACGCCGCGAAGCCGGCACGGCGCGCCTTGACCGTGCTGCTGATGTTGTCAAACCCGCTGTTAAAGATGAAGTCGCCAAAGGACCAGCTCACCAGCTTGTCGTAGGGCACCTCGGTTTGCAGGCCGTACTTGCGGGTCATGGCCTCCCACAGTGGTCCTTTGTCGGCCATGTAGGTGGCCAGCGGTGTCGGGGTCGGCGGCACGACGTCCATGCCCAGCATGCGCCCCAGGCGCGGCCACAGGTGTTCCCACCGGAAGTAGTCCCCATCGGTGATGTTGAAAACCTCATTCGCAGCCGCCGGGGTCTGGCCTGCCCAGTCGCTCGCCTCGGCAAGGATCTTTGCCGAGGTCACCTGATACAGCGCGCGGTAGGCTGCTTCCGTGCCGGGGAAGCGCAAAGGCAGCCCAAGCTCTTTGCTGATCGCCGCATACACCGCGATGACCATGCCCAGGTTCATCGGATTGCCCGTGGCATAGCCGATCACCGCCTCCGGCCGCAGCGCCGTGAAGTGCCACGCTTTGCCGCGCTGCCGCTCGCGCAGAAAGTCTTCCTGGTCGTAGTAGAAGTTTGGGGGCATCAGCCGCGGATCGTCCTCACGTGCCGGCGTTTTGAACGGCCCAAGATCCGCCCCGTATGCCTTGCCGCCCTGGTAGATGGTGATGTGTTCGAACTCCGGCGAAGTGTTCTCCACAACATTGAGCAGGTTACGCAGGATCGCTACGTTCACCTCGCTCTTTTCGTGGGCCGTGGGTTTCTCGATGTAGGCACCGAAGACGATGTGCGTGACGTCGGCGACATCGCTGAGCTTTGCCCGGACATCGTCCGGCTGCAACAGGTCCACCGCGACCTGCCGCACACCTGGCAGCTCATACCCTGTGCGCCGTGAGAGCCCGATGACTTCCACCCCCGGCTGCGCGGCGAAGTGCAACGCCGCATGTCGGCCGATCACCCCGTGCGCCCCGGCCACCAACACTGTTTTCTGTCCCGACATCTTTGCCACTCCCACGCAGTGTTCTGCGATTCACGAAAGGATGCGAGCGAGCGGCCTCATGATGCACCGCGTGCCGCTTTGGGACGCTTGCCCCGCCAGTGGAGGCTGGCAGCATCGCGTTGCTGCAACAAAGCAACGTCTCCGGTGGAAAGCTCTTCCGCACACTGCACTGCGCGAGCCAATGATTCACCGTGGAGGTGCCGTTCCGCAGGCCGCGCGAGGTGCCGGTACCAGACGTCCCCAAACGCCCAGTCCAGGCAGATGCGTTTAAAGCAATGATCGAAGCGAATGGGCCATCGCTCGGCCGCCGCCCGCGCGGGGAGACTATGTTCGGTAAGCTCCTTGAAGCGCATCACCGCCGCGTGCTCCTCGGCCGAGCGCTCCGGGGCGTCGCCTTGCTTGGTGGCCCGGCCACCTTCTTCACCTCGGTGTAACAAGTTGCCTCCACGCTGTACCGATGCGTCCGTTTCTGCCTATCCTTGTTTTGATGGCTGCCCTCAGCTCCGCCGCACAGTCCATTCAGCCCGCTCCGTCGATTCCCGCTCCGCAACGCATGATCCTTGTGCACGCCCATCGTGGCGGCCGGGCGTACCGCACGGAAAACACGCTGGCCAGCTTTCGCTACGGGCTCCAGGTGGGCGCCGATGTGCTCGAACTCGATCTGGCCGTCACCAAGGACAATGTGCTGGTCGTGTCGCACTCACCCTTTCTGACGCAGCCCGAGATGCACAATCCGGATGGCTCGCCGTCGCTGGCCGGCCGCAATGAGCGTATCTGCGACGGCCCCGCCCTGCCGCCGGGAACGACGATCCACTCGCTCACCCTCGCGCAGCTGAAGCAGTACGACTGCGGCACCCACACGCTGCCCAACTTCCCGCACCAGGTAGCCGTCCCGCACACACCCATCCCTACGTTCGATGAGGTGCTTGCGCTCGCGGAGGGCAACACCGTTCAGTTCAATGTGGAGACCAAGAGCTTTCCCAGTCATCCGGAGCTCACGCCCACGCCGGAACCGTTCGTCAAACTCATCGACGATGCCGTCCGCCGCCACAACGTGCAGGCGCGCGTCATCCTGCAGAGCTTCGACTTCCGCACCCTGGCCGCCATGCGCAAGATTGATCCCCAGATTCGGCTGTCAGCCCTGTTTGAGGACCCGCGTGCCGACGTCCTCATGGGCCTTACCGACCACGACAAGAGCTTCGCCCATGTCGCCGAGGTCACCGGCGCGGAGATCCTCAGCCCCGAACAAAGCTTGGTCACCCCCGAGGCCGTCGCCGAGGCGCACCGGCAAGGCAGGCAGGTGGCGCCCTGGACAGCAAATTCACCGGAAAGCTGGCAAAAGCTGGCCGAGGCGCATGTGGACGCCATCATCACGGACGACCCGGCCGGCCTGCTCGCCTGGCTGCGGGCCCAGAAGCCGCCATTGCACCCGTAGCGCGTTGCTTGTTCGTAGCACGGTAGGAGTCATGTGTCAGCGCCTGCACTCCACAGCTGATTCGGGGCCGCGCTGCTATGCTGGGCTTCTAACCAGCACCAGGAGAGATCAGCTTGGCCGATGAACCCGTTGTGATCACCGTGCGCCCAAATGGGCCGCTTCGTGTCGAAGGACACATCATTCTGAAGGACGCCGATGGGCAGCAGTGGGACCTCACCGGCAAGCCTGCCGTGAGCCTTTGCCGCTGCGGGCTCAGCGAAAAGCGCCCCTTCTGCGACGGGTCGCACTCTCGCCAGGGATGGCAGTGCCTGGCCAGCCCCGGCAACCTGACCGGGCAGTAAGGGAAGCCGTGACGATGGCGCGATCGCGACGCATCTCTGTGGGCCTGGGTTTGCTTTTGGCCCTGCCGTTGGCCTCAGCCGGTGCGCAACATGCGCCCGCGCTGTTGCCTGACCCCGCCGGCGTACAGGACGAAGCGCCTCCCGCGAACTACCACGGTCCTCTGTACGCTCGCCAGGAGGTCATGATTCCGGTGCGCGACGGAGCCAAACTGCACACCGTGATTTTTCGCCCGCAAGGAAGTGCCAAGGACGGCCCGGCGTTGCCATTCCTGATGCAGCGCACGCCTTACGGCGTCAATGGAGGAACGGCGCGCGCTATTGAAAGCGGCAAGCCTGAGCTCGCCAACAGCGGCTACATCTTCGTCGCGCAGGACATTCGCGGCCGCTATGGATCCGAGGGCACGTTTGTCATGAATCGGCCCATCGTGGATCACACGGGCACCTCGGCCGTGGACGAGACGACGGACACACGCGACACCATCGACTGGTTGCTGAAGAACGTGCCCAACAACAGCGGCAAAGTCGGTGTGCTGGGCATCAGCTACCCCGGTTTTCTGGCTATCATGGCGGGGCTGGACGCGCATCCCGCGGTGAAGGCCATCAGTCCTCAAGCGCCCATGACGGACGTGTGGATGGGCGACGATTTTTTCCATAACGGCGCCTTTCGCGAGACCTACGGTTTCGACTACGTGCAGGAGCTTGAAGCGCAGAAGAGCGACGTGAACCCCGACTCCACCGAGGACCAGTACAAGTTCTTCTTGGAGCACACCAACTTCGCAGGTGCCGCGGCCTCGGCCGGCATGACCCATCTGCCGACCGCACAGAAGTTTTTGAACGAGCCCACTTACACCAATTTCTGGCAGGATATGGCCGTGGAGCGGCGACTCGGCAAGCCCGAGGTGCCAACGCTGGAAGTAGGCGGCTACTGGGACCAGGAAGACATGTGGGGACCGCAGGCCGAGTATGCCGCGTTGCATGCCCATGAGGACGCCAACGACCCGCAGCACAAGGTCTTTCTGGTACTGGGGCCGTGGAACCATGGCGGCTGGGCGCGCGGACCGGGCGATGAACTGGCCAGCAAGTTCGGCAAGATCACCTTTGGTGGCGTGCCTACAGGCGCCATCTACCGCAGCACCATTGAGGCGCCCTTTTTCGAGTTCTACCTGAAGGGTAAGCCGGGCTTCGACCTGCAGGACACCGCCAGCTTCCGCACCGGCGAGAACGCCTGGCACCGCTACCCCGCGTGGCCGCCCGTGCAGGGCTTCCACACGGTAAACGCGTACCTTGCCCCGGCAAAGGCCGTCAGCTTCGCCGAGCCCAGGGCGGACTACAACGCGCAGTCGGCCTCCTATGTGGCCGATCCGGCGAACCCCGTGCCCTACCGTCATCGGCCTATCCAGTCCACCTACGGCAAGGACTCGTTGTGGCGGCAGTGGCTGGTGGAAGATCAGCGCTTCGTCTCCGATCGCAAGGACCTGGCGAACTTCCAGACGCCCGTGTTGACCTCCGACCTGACCGTCACCGGAGATGTCGTCGCCGACCTGTTTGCCGCGACCACCGGCACCGACGGCGACTGGGTAGTCAAGCTGATCGACGTGTACCCGGACAACAGCTATCAGCTGATGGTGGCCGAGGAGATCCTGCGCGGGCGCTATCGCGATAGCTTCACCGACCCCAAGCCGGTGAAGCCGAGCGAGGTGAACGAGTACAAGTGGAGCCTCCACGGCGTAGACCACACCTTCCTGAAGGGCCACCGCCTGATGGTGGAGGTGCAGTCGAGCTGGTTCCCGCTGTATGACCGCAACCCGCAGACCTTTGTGCCGAACATCATGGCCGCACCGGCCGCGGCGTACCAGGCGGAGACGGTGACCATCTTCGATTCGCCGAAGTACCCGTCGCATCTGGCCCTGCCCATCGCCGAAGGTTCCGTGCTGCCCTAGGTG
>CAXTRU010000225.1:0-1241 GCA_964246665.1 uncultured Acidobacteriaceae bacterium | reverse complement strand
AAAGCAGCCTTTTCGCGAAACTTTTACCCAGGCCACCCGTACTTCGTACAGAGCCCGCAAGTCATCCGAGGCAGTTCCGCAGGCTTCTTCTGCGCTTTCGGTCTGTTCAGCGTCGAAGGTGCACGAGCCTTGGAATCGTCTCGGTTCATCCTCTGCTGTTCAGGAACTCCCTATGCCGGCACGCACACCTTCGTTCGCTCTGCCCTTGGCGGCGATCCTTCTTCTGCCTTCCACAGCTCTTCTCGCCCAGGCGCCGGCCGCACCCGCCGGCACGGCCCAGGCCACCGCGGCACCCCGGCAAAGCGGAACGGTTAAAGCGGTGACGCCGCATGACTTTGTGCTGACCACGGCAGCCGGACAGGACCTCGCCGTGACCATCCCGGCGGGCGTTAAAATCCTGCTGGTTGACCCCGCAACGCGCGACGTGAAGACCGCCCAACCGGGAACTGTGGCCGACATCGCTGGTGGCGACAAGGCCATCGTGACCGGAACACCCGGCGATGCAGGGCAGACGATGACCGCCACCCGGATCTATCTGCTGAAGTCCGGCGCGATCGCGGCACTGCATGCCCAGGAGCAGGCGGCGTGGGCCCGCAGCGTGGGTGGCCTGGTGCGCAGCGTGGACCCGGCGACCGGGGCGATCACCGTGGCCAACGGCGCGCGCACCTACACCGTGAACACCTCCGCCAATACCGTGGTCCGCCGCTATGCGGGCGGCTCGGTGCGCTTTGAGGACGCGGTGAAGAGCACGGTCGGAGCGATCCAGCCGGGCGACCAACTCCAGGCACGTGGGGAGCGCTCGCCGGACGGCGCCACGGTGGCCGCGGACGAGATCGTTACTGGCTCCTTCAGCAACTTCTCGGGACTGCTGACCGCGGTGGACCCGGCCGCCGGCACCGTGACCTTGAAGGACCTCGCGACCAAGCGCACCGTCACCGTGGCGCTCACGGAGCAAAGCAACCTGCGCCACCTTACGCCAGGTCTCGCCCAGGGCATGGCGGCGCGTTCAGGCGCTGCGGGCCAGGGGGCAGCCGAAGGCAAGGGGACCGAAGCAGCCCCGGCCGCGAGCCCTGCAACCAGCACCGGGGCGGGTCAGGCCGGTGCCGGGGCCGGTGCAGGCGCGCGGGCGGCCGGCACGGGCCGGATGGATCTGTCGCGGATGATCGCGCGGCTGCCCACCGAAACAGGCGCCGCCCTGAAGACGGGCGAGGCGGTGAGGATTGTGGCCTCCAACAACCCAG
>CAXTRU010000224.1:0-6128 GCA_964246665.1 uncultured Acidobacteriaceae bacterium | reverse complement strand
GGGAGATGGAGGCTGTCGGCGGCGGCGTGGGCCAGGGCGCGCAGGTGGGGCGCGTAGGCTGCGGTCATGTCGAAGAAGCGTTGGCCGGCGCCGGGCGTGGCGGCAAAGCGGGGCTCGTTGGGGCCGAGCGCGGCGTTGGTGCCGGTGAAGTTGATGTGGTCGCTGATGGCGACGAGCTGGCCCTGGTGGAAGGTTGGGTTGAGGCCGCCAGCGGCGTTGGTGAGGATGAGCGCGCGGCAACCGAGCAGGCCTAAGACGCGAGTGGGAAAGGTCACCTCGGAGATCGAGTAGCCCTCATAGGCGTGCACGCGGCCGGCCATGACGGCGATCGAAACGCCGCCGACTGTGCCGAGGATAAGTTTGCCGGCATGACCTTCCACGGTGCTTTGCGGCCAGTGCGGGATCTCGCGATACGAAAGCACCGTGGGGCTCTCCACCTGCGCGGCGAAGTTGCCTAGGCCGGAGCCAAGCACGAGGCCGAGGGTTGGCCCTGTGGTGTGACGCGCGCGGATAAAGTCGGCGGCAGCGAGAGCGCGGGTGTACAAGTCGGGTGTGGCGATGGGCACGGAGGCTGTCTTTCGCTTCGGGTTGATCTTGCCAGCAGGGTATCAGGAGGGGATGCGATGGCCGCGCTTCGCAGTGGCGGAAGAGCTCTGAAAGCGCGGGAGTGAAGCGAGGGCCTGGCGCGCATTTAGAATGCTGACCATCGCAAAAGGGATACGCATGCGCTTGATTGAAGGCAAAGGGGTGTGGCTGGCCGTGGGTGTCCTGTTGCTGCTTCAGGCTGCCCTGGCGCTGACGATGGTGCACCGGGAGTCGTTGACGTTTGATGAAGACGACCACATGTTTGCGGGATACATGATGTGGAAGACAGCGGACTACGGGCTCAACCCGGAGCACCCGCCGTTGGTGAAGCTGCTGGCGACGCTGCCTGTGCTGGGCATGCCGCTGTGGGTACCGCCGTTGCAGGGTCGGGATTTCAAAAAAGAAGCCTACCTTGATGGGCGGGATTGGCTGGCGCACAACGATGGCGGCAGCCAGCGCATGGTGTTCCGGATGCGATCGAGTGTGGAACTGCTGGCGCTTGGGTTGGCCTTGGTTGTGTTTCTGGCAACGCGCGCGTGGTTCGGCAATGCCGCCGGGCTGCTTGCGCTGGTGCTGGTGGTGTTCGATCCAAACGTGCTGGCGCACTCGGCGCTGGTGACAACGGATATCGGCGTGTCGCTGTTTTTTGTAGCGAGCGTCTATGCCTTCTTTCGCTACGCCGTGCAGTCTTCGTGGGACAGGTTGGCGATTGCGGGAGTTGTGACCGGTCTGCTTCTGGCGGCGAAGCACTCCGGTGTGCTGATTGCGCCGATGTTGCTGCTGCTGGCGGGCTGGGAGGTCTTTGCGGCACCGCTCGGCGAGGGTGTGCGCAGGGCGGGGCAACTTGCCGGCGGGCTGGCCGCGATCACCGTATTGGCTGTGTTGGTGTTGTGGAGCTTCTATGGCTTCCGGTATGCGGCGCGACCCGCTGGGCTGCAGTTGAGCACGTCGCTGGCAAACTATGCGGGGCCGTTGAATCCCTTGCAGGCGCGTAGCGTATTGGCGGTGGCGCACATGCACCTGCTGCCGGAGTCGTATCTGATGGGCCTGGTGGATGTGAAGCGCATGGCGGAAGGCTATCCCACGTTTTTGCTGGGCAAGGTGTACCCGCATGGGCAGTGGTACTACTTCCCGATGGTGATCCTGATCAAGTCGACGCTGGGCCTGTTGTTGCTGCTGGCCGTGGCCGTGTTTGCGGCAGCAACGGGAAGGCTGGCGAGGGGGCGCGAGCTGGCCTACGTGTGCATCCCGATTGTGACCTATCTGGCGATTGCGATGGGATCAGGGATGAATATCGGGGCGCGGCATCTGCTGCCGCTGTATGCGTTTCTGTTCATCCTGGCAGGCGCGGGAGCGGCGGCGATGCTGCCGGTAAGCCGTGGCTGGAGCCTGGCGTGCCTGGCGCTGATGGCCGCCCATGTTGTGTCCTCGTTCACGGTGTACCCGACAGAGATGGCGTATGCCAATGAGGCGTGGGGCGGACCAAAGAATCTTCACAACCTGCTGAGCGATGCGAATGTGGACTGGGCGCAACAGTTGATTCAGGTGAAGCAATGGCAGGACCGGCACCCGGGCGAGGAGTGCTGGTTTGCGTACTTTGCCTACCCTGAGGTGCAGCCGTCAACGTACGGCATTCACTGCCATGCCCTGCCCACGGTGGATACGGGTTGGCTAGGTGGGGCGGAGATGATCCCTGCCACAATCCAGGGGACGGTGTTGATCAGCGCGGGCGATTGGAGCGGGTGTGAATGGCCCACCGGTGACGTCAATCCGTATCGTTCCTTCCAGGCGCTCAAGCCTGACGAAATCATTGACCATGCCGTGTTTGTGTATCGGGGCAGATTCGACGTGCACGATGCGGCAGGGGACGCGAGGGCGCAGCAAAGCCTCGTGCTGTTGCAGGCACACGACGTGCCGGGTGCGCTGAGCCTGGCGCGGGAGGCTGTCGCGATGGCGCCGGAAAATGTGTACGCGGAGACGGCGTTAGGCAGTGCGGCGGAAGCCCAGGTGACACAGCTACGGCGCGAGGGGCCTGGACACGGACGATTCAACTCGCTCAGCACTTCGAGCCGGACGCCCAGGCAAGCTATCTGCCATCCTTGGAGAAAAGTCTGAAATCGTTGCCCTGAGCGCGATGCCGGAGATGCGACAGCTTAGCGCGGCAGCAGCATGCTGACGATGGACGCGCTCATCAAATTGGCCATGGTACCGGCGAGCATGGCGCGCAATCCCAGCTTGGCGAGCTCGTTGCGCCGATTGGGGATCAACGCGCCGATGCCGCCGATCTGCATTCCTACGGAGCCGATGTTCGCAAAGCCGCAAAGAGCGAAGGTGGCGATGGCGAGCGTGCGCGTGGAGATAACGCCGGCTTTGGCCATCTGGCCGAGCTGCGTGTAGGCGATGAACTCGTTGAGCACGGCGCGTGTGCCGATAAGGTTGCCGACCTTGCTGGCCTCGCCCCAGGGCACACCGATGAGCCACGCGATGGGCGCACAGAGGGTGCCCAGTGCGTTGCCGAGTGAGTGCGGGAAGGGCACATGGCCATGCGCCCAGAGAAAATCAGAGATGCCCAGCATGATGGCGTTCACCAGGCCGATGAGCGCGAGAAAGCTGATGAGCATGATGGCGACGTTGAACGCCAGTTGGCCGCCGTCGATCGTCCCTCGTGCGATCGAGCCGATGAGGTTTTCGTTCTTGTGTTCTTCTTCCTGCGGGATGTGCACGGTGCCGAGCGTGGCGGGCACTTCGGTTTCGGGCACAAGCATTTTGGCGACAAGGATGGTGCCCGGCGCGGTCATGATGACGGCGGAAAGCAGGTCCTGCGCGCGGATGCCGAAGCTGATATACGCAGCCATGATGCCGCCAGACACATGGGCCATGCCGCTGGTCATGATGCACATGAGCTCAGAGCGTGTGGCGCCGTTCAGAAACGGACGGATGGTGAGCGGCGCTTCCGTTTGACCCATGAAGATGGAGGCCGCAACGTTGGTGCTTTCCGCGCCGGAGGTGCCCATGGTGCGCTGCATCAGCCAGGCCATGCCGCGAATGATCCACTGCATGATGCCGAGGTGATAAAGCATTGCAAACAGCGCCGACACAAAGATGATGGTCGGCAGAACGGCGAAGGCGAGGGTTTCGAGCGGACTGGATGGGTCGCCCAGTTTGCCGAAGACAAAGCTGGAGCCGTCGACAGCATGACCGAGCAGCGAAGTCACGGCGGAAGAGCCGGTATGCAGGACGGCCTGGCCGAAGGTCCACTTCAGCACCAGGAAAGCAAACAGAACTTGCAGGGTCAGACCCCACGCAACCGTGCGCCAACGGATGGCGCTGCGGTTGGTGGAAAGGGCATACGCGACGCCAAGGAGGACGACGAGTCCGAGCAGACCGGTGAAACGGGCCAAACGCACGCTCCGTGTGAGGGATGGGCAGAGTGTACCGGGTGGTGGTGCGTTTCGCCTAGTTTGTCGGACTCGTGTCCTAAGCAGCGGAGGAGGTCGGCTTACACCTGGATCATGCCGCCATCGACGAAGAGTTCCACGCCGGCGACGAAGCTGCTGTCATC
The DNA here is from genome assembly GCA_964246665.1 of uncultured Acidobacteriaceae bacterium. Classification (GTDB taxonomy): domain Bacteria; phylum Acidobacteriota; class Terriglobia; order Terriglobales; family Acidobacteriaceae; genus Granulicella. The sequence continues at coordinate 1,981 of CAXTRU010000224.1, read as the reverse complement.
GCTTGCAAGGAAGACGACCACTTTGGCGATCTCGTCCGGGTTGCCCATGCGACCGAGCGGAACGGTGTTAATCATCTGAGCTTTGAACTGCTTCTCCACTTCGGGATCGTTTACGAAGCTGCTGATCCCGGGCGTATCGATCATTCCGGGGCTTACGGCATTGACGCGGATCTTGCGGTCCTTCAGCTCGGAGGTCCAGGTGCGGGCGAAGGAGCGGACAGCCGCCTTCGTTGCGTTATACACACCCATCGTGGGCGAGCCCTTGCTGGAAACGACGGAGGCGTTCAACACAATCGCGGCACCATCCGAGAGCAGGGGAAGGGCCTTCTGCACGGTGAAGACCAGGCCTTTGACGTTGGTGTTGAACGTTTTATCGAAGTGCTCTTCGGTGTAGCTGCCCAGCGGCGCGAGTTCACCCAGGCCGGCGTTGGCGAAAAGGATATCGAGGCTGCCCTTTTCCCGCTTGATCTGCTCGACGAGACGGTCAAGGTCGCTGAGATTGGCTACGTCGCCTTGTATTCCAACGACGTTGCTCCCGATTTCCTTGACCGCCTCGTCCAGGTTGGCCCGGCGCCGGCCGGTGATGTACACAAAGGCGCCTTCCGCGACGAAGCGCTTGGCCGTAGCAAGGCCGATGCCGCTATTACCGCCGGTGATGAGTGCTGTTTTTCCGCTGAGCTTTCCCATAATGTCCTGTCCTCGTGTTCCTTGAAGAAATGTTTCGACGTACATCGAAGAGATGGAGCGACGCGCGGGAAGGATTCAGGATTTCGCGATGACTTGCTCGCGAACGCCTGGGCACGGAGGAAGCTACCGTGCAATGGGGCACACGTTTTGTCCGGTATCGGCGACGGAGGCGATGAGCCACCTGCCGTCGACGCGAACGAGGCTGAAGAGGTCGGTGCCGCAGTGATCCACCTTGCCGCTGGAGAGGAACTCGAACGGCGCCCAGACCACGGCAAGGTCGTTGTCGATGCGGATGAGCGGTTCGTGGATGCGCTCTTCTATCGTGGTTTTCGCGGGCGTGGCGACGTGTGCGGCAAAATCTTCGATGGTGAGCTTGGACGGCTTGCCATCGCGCATGAGCAGCAGTGTGGCCCCGGGCAGCGCGACCGCGCGAATCGTCTCGGCGTTGCGTTGCGCCATGCCGCTGAACAGCGCCTGCACCGGTGCGAGCACGGCCTGCTCCTGCGAGGTGAGTGCGCGCGCCGTGGCGGGACAGGCTACGCCTGCGAGGGACAGTGCGAGTCGAACATGAGTGCGCGAGAAGATCACGGGCCGATTCTACTCGGGAGATAGCGCGGCTTTACTGGACGAGAGCCTGAACCATGGGCTTGAGTGTCGGCGGCGTGGCGCTGAAGGCGAGTGTGTCGGTGAGCATGCGGAAGGGCTCGTCAAGCAGGTCCGGATCCTCAGCATAGAGCGTGAAGATTGTCTGGCCAGTCTGGAGGGAGTCGCCGAGCTTCGCGTGGACCTCGATGCCTGCATGCGCGCTGACGGGGTCGCCCGGGTTGGCGCGGCCGGCACCGAGGCGCTGCACCGCCCAGCCGACCTGTTTGCAATCCATGGAGGCCAGGTACCCGCTACCGGCAGCGGTGAGCGTGCGCGTGGCCGTCAGGTCGTGATGCGTTGCGGGGTGGGTGAACACGGCCGTGTCGCCGCCCTGAGCCTCTACGATGCGTAGCCAGGCCGCGTAGGCTTTGCCGTTGCGGAGATAGTCGTCGGCGAGCAGCATGCCTTGGTCCGGTGTGGCTGCCACGCCTGCGAGGTGAAGCATCCAGCCTGCGAGGATGTTGGAGAGCTCGATGAGGTCCTGCGACATCGGGTGCCGGCGTCCTTGCAGGATGTCGACGCACTCCTGCACCTCAAGCCAGTTGCCGGCAAAGCGACCGAGAGGCTGGTCCATCGCCGTAAGCAGCGCGATGGTGCGGGTACCCGCGCGATTGCCGGTGGCGACCATCAGCTCTGCAAGATGGCGCGA
>CAXTRU010000223.1:0-6151 GCA_964246665.1 uncultured Acidobacteriaceae bacterium | reverse complement strand
CTCCAGGACGCATGCCGCGCTGGACCGGGCGCACGGCTCCCGGGTAAGCACGAGCAGGATGGCATTGCTCTCCTGCGCGGCACGACGGTAGCGAAACCAAGTCGCGGACGGAATCCGGAGCGCCTGTTGCGAGGTCACGGAGGCAAGGTCCAATACAACAACCCTGAAGCCGCCGGACTGCAGCACCTGGTCCGCCGCTCGAAGCGCGCCGTCCAGCAGGTTCCATGGCTTCTGCTCGCGTACACGCGCGGTCACGGTGGGGGCATGAAAAGCTGCCCGTTGCCGCGCCGCATCGGCGGCTTGCCGGTCCATCTGCCGCAGAGGATCTGTCACGTCCACTCGACGCAGGTTGAACCGCTCCCACTCGACCTGGTCCTGAGAAGCCGTGAGTAAGCCGAGCGGCTGGTTCGGGTGCCCCGGCGTGCCCTCCATCTTCTGCTGACGCCGTTCTTGGTTCTTGAAAAGCATCTGCTGCAGGGCAGGAGCCAAACCTTTCGTCTCGCCACGGGGATGCGAGCTGCCGCAACCACCGGTGGTGGCCGCGCGTTTTCCGCTCTCGGCCTGGAACGTCGTTGCCTCTGCGGGCTGCTTTGCGGACGGTGCTTTGCCCTGCGTCAATACCGCGAAGCGGATCCAGAGCAGGTTTGCGAGATCCACACCGGCGCTTGCTGCGCTTTGCGGCGAAAGCGTGTCGTTCACGTCCACGTACGCGCAGGCCCCCTTTCTGGAAGCGCTTGCCAGCAGAGAAAACGCGATCGAACTACGTCCGGAACCTTCCGGACCGGTCAACTCGCATACCGAGCCGAGAGGCAGCCCCCCACCAAGCAGCGCATCGAGAGCGATGTCGCCGATGGGATGGAGGCGAGATGCCTGCTGGGTGATGGGAGACAGTGCGGCGGGAATGCGGTTTGCGAGTTTCGCCTCAATCTCACGTTTGATCACTGCCGCTTCTGTGCGCATTCGTTTTCGCCTTATATTCGCTTTCCGAATGCGCTTAGCCTAGCGCACTTCCGCTCGGAAAAGCCAATGTGCACCGTCGCTTGTGCAGAGGGGGTCATCCGGCCTCGATCGCATCGAGTCAAGGGCCGAGACGAATCAAACTCTGCATTTGCCGCTACTTACGGTTGCCGCTCCAGGCAAGGTATGTGCGCCAGTCCCCTTGCCCCGGCATGTGCATCTGGAACTTTCCTGTCATGGTCTGGCCCGAAAGTTCATAGCTGAGCCGAAACTGCGGTCCCGGCCCTGGCGCTGACAAAAATACAACGCTCGTCGGTGTCGGCGTGGAAACCTCATAGTGGATCACGTGGCCTTCATTGTCGAAGTAGTCAGCTTTGAGGGCAGAGCCGGGTCCCTCCTGAAAGACATAGAGCAGATCGCTATGGGAACAATCAAAGCTCGTGGGAGCTTGGCAGCCGGGATCGTTCGTTGCGTGGCGAGCCAGGATGTGGCCGTCAAGCTCCCGGTTAAAGGTGTAACGCCCCGCAAGCTTGATTGCGGTGTTGTTCTGCACGTTCGCGTCCCATGTACGGGTTGGGAGCAGACGTGTTTGTGGGCGCCTGAGCCGGCACAGGCAAACAGAACAATACCGCCATGACGATGCAGCAAACCAACCTCATTTCGCTTCTTCCTTTCATTGCCGTTGCAAACCGCGCATCCTTTGTTCGACTTCTTCAGGCGTGAGGACTTCCTGAACCTGGGTGAGCGCCCAGACGTGGCCAAACGGGTCCCGTAGCCATCCATAGCGATCTCCCCAGAACATCGTCGTGGGAGGGAGAGCTGGAATGCCCCCTTCGTCAACGGCCTTCTTGTAGGCCGCGTCCACGTCTGGCACTGACACCTGGAAGACACAGGTCGATCCCCCCAGCGATTCAGGCGATGCCAACAGGGCACCCTCGACCCGCCGTTGTTGATGGATCGGCTCTTCTGAAGAAACCTGTACGAGCGAATCCCAAAGCTTCAAATGCACATGCTCCCCATCACCGCTCGGCGAGGGAGACCGGTACAGAAGGGTAGCTCCAAAGGCACGCTCGTAGAAGGCAAGCGCTTCAGCTGTATCGCGGACCACCAGGTGCGGCACAATGACCCCGGGCTGCGGGACGGATCCTTCAACGGCCATGCTTTCCACCCTTCCGCTTACCCGGCGTGGCAGTGTCTTGCTGCTCTCCGACAAAGGCCCAGGCATGTCCCGCCGGATCGAAGAAACGCTTAAAGCCGTTCGACCAGTCGAAGACCACACGTAAGGGCCGCCCCGTCAATCGGTAAATCTGCTCCATGCCAACCTTCTCAGAACGCACAAGGTTGGCTTCCTTCAGCTCCCGTAAATGCTGGGAAACGGCTGGTTGCGTCATCGCAAAAGCGCTGGTCAGCTGTTTCACAGAACGATCGGATTCGGAAAGCAGCGAGATGATCTTGCGTCGTGCTGGATGCGCGATGGCTTTGAACACCACATCGGTCGAAGTCATAGGACTGAGACTACATAAGCAGACGCTTATGAACAAGAGCGCAGGTTGATCCGACTCCGAATCGCCTTATAGGAGAACCAAGCCATCCGACCTCGAGGTGTTCACAACGGCAAGTTCGGACATCACCTATGACGGCGTGGAAGCGATCGCGGAGATGTGGCAGACAATAGCAACATGAGCGACGGCTTTCCCGAGTTTCCCCCCAGCGCCTTTTCCAAGGAAGATGATGGCAACGATGCCGACTTTTATACGCCTGCACGCTTGGTCCACCACATCGACGAAGAAGCGATGCGGGCCCTTACCAGCCACTATCGCGCCCTCCTTCCTTCCGGCGGCGTAGTGCTGGACCTGATGTCGAGTTGGGTCAGCCATCTGCCGCCGGAGATGACCTTTGCCGAGGTGATCGGCCAAGGCATGAACGCAGAAGAACTCAAGGCCAACCCCCGGCTAAGCCGAAGCTTCGTGCAGGACCTGAACCGCAACCCCAAGTTGCCGCTCGACGCTGCCTCCTGCGATGCCGCCCTGTGTTGCGTCGGCGTTCAGTATCTGCAACGTCCCTCCGAAGTATTTGCCGAGATCCTGCGGGTTCTGCGGCCGGGTGCGCCCTTGATTGTCAGCTTCTCGAACCGCTGCTTTCCGACCAAGGCGGTAGCGATCTGGCGAGCGCTCGACGACCGCGGCCATGCCGACCTGGTGCGCCTTTACCTGCAGCGCGCCGGCTTCTCCGACATAAGCACAGCGGTGCTGCGGGACGGCTCCAAAAGCGATCCGTTAATCGTAGTCACGGGGCGAACGTCGTCATAATCCGGAGAACGGACACAATCTCCCACCTCGGTAGTTTCGTGTCAGCCACACACCATGGCTCCGCGGGTGCTGAGGTTCGCTTGGAGTCAACATCGATGGTCAACCTGGGAGACGAGATCATACCGATGATGCGCAACGTGTTCTTTGGGGCCTACAAGCCTTTGACCGCAGCGGATATTGCTGCCTTCGAACACCAAACGGGGATGTCTCTGCCGCCGGACATGGCCGAACGATACATGAACCAAAATGGCGGCGTTCCGGAGAAGCCCTGCTGGCGCTATAAGGACTGGGACCCGTTCTGTCTTGCTCGCATCCTTCCGATACGCACGATGGACGCAACCGAGATCGATTTCCCGCAGAGGTGTGCGATGCAGGACGTCGTGGAGGACGTTCAGCCTGGGATCCATCTGCCGGCCGGCTACCTTCCGTTTGGTGAAGATTGGGGCGGCAACTACTTCTGCTGGGACACCGCTGGATCAGGCATATACTTCGTCCCGATGGATGTCGGCGACGAGGTCGACAAGCGGAAGATCCGACTTGCGGATACCTTCGCCACCTTCCTTGAAGGGCTGCAGGAAGAGACCGAGCAGTAGAAGAATCCGTGCCGATCTAGCCCGATGAGAGGGTGCTCAAGCCGCGTGCACACCCCTGCACTCAGGCGAGGCTTGCGTAGCTCTTTATAGGAAGTTGATCAAGTCTTCACCTTACCTGGCCATGATCGACATAAGTAAGTCCGCGACGCCACGGAGAGGAGAGAGGCATCATGCGTGACGGGACACACCGTCCGCGCTCCTGGGCGATCCAACCTGGAGATTCTTTGAAACATTCCCTTATCGTTCCCTTTCTGCTGGTTTCTTCTTCTGCCTTGGGGCAAGTCAACGCCGTCGATGCGGCTGTAAACGGCTACGTCACTGATGCCTCAAAAAGCGCCATCCCTGGGGCCCGGGTGTCCCTCACCAATGTGGGCACCGGCCTTTCGCAAGAAACGACAACCGACGAGAAGGGGTACTATCGCTTCCCGCTTGTGCCTGTGGGGACCTATCGGCTGCTGACGAGCGCAACCGGCTTCCAGCAGACGACGCAAACAGGCGTGGTTCTCAGCGTAGGCCAGGAAGCGCGTGTGGATACCGCACTGCCGGTAGGCAGCGCAAACGAGACCGTCGAGGTGCAGGCGAGCGCGTCGCTTGTCGACACCGGCACGTCCACCGTCGGCGCTGTGCTTGATCGCAAGGAGATCGAAAATCTTCCCATCGCCTCGCGCAACCTGTTCAACTTTCTGCTGCTGTCGCCCGGTGTGATCGGGATTCCAACCAGCACCTTCTCGACCACGCAGTTCACCTTCGGCGGTACGGAACGGGCGCAGTGGAACCTTGACGGCCTGGATAACACCCAACATGGATCCAACCGGCAAATTCGCCTGCTCATTGTGACCCCTGAGGCCGTGGCGCAATCCCAAACACTGGCGAGCGGTTACTCGGCAGAGTTTGGCCGTGCCGCGGGCGGGCAAGTGAATGTGCTGTTGAAGAGCGGAACGAATCAGTTCCATGGATCAGCGCTTGGGCAGTTCCGCCCGAGCGATCTGCAAGCCATCCCGACACTGCTGAATGCGCAACCCACGCGCAGTTGGACCGACGAGGCGTTTACGCTAGGCGGTCCGATTCTGCACGATCGTCTCTTCTTCTTCGGGCAGTTTGAGAACAATCCGTATACGCTGCCCACAGCGATCGTGATTACGCCGGCGAACGCGGCAGCGCTTGGAATACCTTCCAGCCAGCTGGGCTCGGTGCCGTTCGGCGAAACCTACCGCACACTCGTCGGCAAGGTGAACTACACCATCAACTCGAAGAACAATGGCTGGTTGCGCTATTCGCGCTTCAGCAACAACCAGCCGAACAACGGCGGCGGCTTCGGCATTGTGGACCGCGGTCTGACCTATACGGACCACCAGAACGGCGGCGGTGCGCAGTTGGCGACAGTGATCACCAACAATCTTTTGAACGAGGTGCGTACCGGCACAACACAGCGCGACACCTTCAACGGGCCCGTTCCGCAGACATCCTCAACGGGCAACGTGCTGGTGAACATCGCAAGCGTGGCGAACATCGGCTTCAGCCCCCTCACCACCACGACCACAACGGAACGCAGCACCAGCGTACTCGACAACGTCACCTGGACCTATGGGCAAAACACTTTCAAGTTCGGCGGCGAGTTCGATCATGAACTCTTCTCGAATCTGTCCGGCACGGCGCCGACGTTTAGCTTCAATGGGCTGCCTGCACTAAACGGCCGCCCCGCCGTGAGCGCGCTGAACCAGTACTTGGACACGACCGCCGGCGCGATCGATCCAGCGACGGACAGCCCGTATACCTACACATTCCTTACCAGCTACAGTGGCGATCCGAAGGTCCGCATCGCTTTCAACTTCGTGAACTTCTTCGCGCAGGATGAGATCCGGTTCTCCCCACAGTTCAGCATCAACGTGGGTGCCCGTTACGAGGCCATCCTGTTTCCTGTGTTCGATCCGTTGGCGCCAAACCCGCTGTCCCGAAGCTTGCCGAACGATTACCGGGACATCGCGCCGCGCTTCGGCCTCACGTTTTCTCCCACACGGAACACGGTGCTACACGCCTCCTATGGCATGTACTACGACGTTCCCGGCCTAAGCACGTTTTACAACGCAGCCCAGGTGAACGGGCACAGACTGCTGAGCTATCAGGTGGCCGGCGCGGCAACCGGCGCACCGATCTTCCCCAACGTCCCGCAGTTCAACGGAGGCGCCTTTCAGGTGCCGCCCAGTATCACCGCCTTCGATCAAAACTTCCATAATGCCTACCAGCACCAAGCCAACCTGCAGGTACAGCAAGCGCTTGGGCATGACTTTCAGC
>CAXTRU010000222.1:0-6242 GCA_964246665.1 uncultured Acidobacteriaceae bacterium | reverse complement strand
GATCATGATCGGCACGTCGTATCCGTACATTGAGTACCTGCCGAAGCCGGGTGAATGCCGATGCGTGCAGATCGATTCAAATGCGCAGCGCATTGGTTTGCGGTATCCGGCGGAGGTGGGCCTGGTCGGTGATTCGAAGAAGTCCATCGCGGCGCTCATGCCGCAGCTCAAGCGCAATGGCTATCGCCGCTTTTTGGAGCGTGCGCAAAAGGGCATGAAGGAGTGGCTTGACAACATCGAGAAAGAAGGCTCCGCGACCTCGATGCCGATGAAGCCGCAGGTGGTGGGTTGGCAGTTGAGCCCGCACACTAAGGAGAACGCGATCATCGTGTCGGATTCGGGCACGAACACGACGGTGTGGGCGCGGTACATGAATGCAGCGGCAACCTGGCGACCATGGCCTGCGGCATGCCGTATGCGATCGCGGCGCAGGTGGCGTTTCCTGATCGGCAGGTGATTGCGGTGGTTGGTGATGGCGGCTTCACAATGCTGCTGGGCGAGTTCATCACGGCGGTGGCGTACAAGCTGCCAATCAAGTTCGTGATCATCAAAAACAATACGCTGGGCCAGATCAAGTGGGAGCAGATGGTGTTTGAGGGCAACCCCGAATACCAGTGCGATTTGTTTCCGGTGGACTTCGTGGCGTTTGCCAAGTCGATGGGCGCTGAGGGCATCAAGGTTGAGGATCCGACCAAGGCGTCTGCACAGTTTGAGGAAGCGCTGGCCATGCCGGGGCCGGTGATCATCGAGGCGGTCGTCGACCCGTTCACGGCGATGCTGCCCGCCAAAATCAAGGCGCATCAGGCAATCAAATTTACGGAGTCGTTGATGCGCGGTGAACCGAACCGCATCAAGATTGCGTTGACGGCGGCCAGCGACACGGTGCGGCAGGTGGTGTAGAAGCTGCTAGTGGCTGGTGGTTAGTGGCTGGTGATTGGTGGTGCGAGAGGGCGAGGCTGGAGGTGATTGGCTTCGCCCTCTTCGGTTGTGGGTGGTTCTGTGTTGCGTGGTGAGAGCTTGAGCGCGAAGGTCACGGCGGGAAGAGCGATGGCGTATACGATCCCGACGGACGCGCCGGAGGCCGATGGCACCTTTGCGTGGGACTCGACGACGATGGTGGTCGTCGAGCTTGAGGCTGAAGGGCTTACGGGGCTCGGCTACAGCTATTGCCACAAGACGGCCGCTCCCCTGGCGCGTGAGCTGATGCAGGAGCATGTTGTCGGGCGGTCGGCGTTGGACACGAATGCTTGTTTTTCATCGATGCGCAAAGCGCAGCGCAACTACGGACGCGAAGGCATCGCCGCGACGGCGCTGTCGGCGGTGGATATTGCGCTGTGGGACTTGAAGGCCAAGCTGCTGCGGCAGCCACTGTGCAAGCTGCTGGGCATGGTGCGTGAGGGTGCGCCAGTGTATGGCTCGGGTGGGTTTACGAGTTATGACGATGCGCAGCTTACCGGGCAGCTTGGCGGTTGGCTGGAGCAGGGCATACCGCGCGTGAAGATGAAGATCGGCACGCATCCGGAAGACGACGCGAGGCGTGTGAGTGTGGCGCGGGATGCGATCGGCGATGAGGCCGAGTTGTTTGTGGATGCAAACGGGGCGTATGCGCGGAAGCAGGCTCTGGATTTTGCGTTCCTCTTTCGTGATGAGTTTGACGTGGTGTGGTTTGAGGAGCCGGTGAGCTCGGATGATCTTGCAGGCCTGCACCTGATCCGCGAGCAAGGGCCGGCGGGGATGGAGATTGCCGCGGGTGAGTATGGCTGGACCGCGATGTATCTCAAGAACATGATCGATGCGGAAGCTGTGGATGTGATTCAGGCCGATGCGACGCGGTGTGGTGGCGTGACCGGCTTTATGGATGCGGTGGCGATTGCGGATGCGCGGCCTTTGCCGATCTCGGCGCACTGCGGGCCGTCGATCCACATGCACCTGGCGTGTGCGGCGCGGCCGTTGCGGCATGTGGAGTATTTCCACGATCATGCGCGGATTGAGTCGATGCTGTTCGACGGCTTTTGCAAGCCGGTGAACGGGGAGATGCGGCCGGATCTGTCGCGGCCTGGCATGGGTTTGAAGTTCAAGGAGGCGGATGCGGAGCGGTTTCGGGATGATGTTTAAGGGTGGTGGCTGCGGGATGTATTCGTGGCTGGCCCAAAACGCAGGTCTCTCCGCGGAGTCATTGCTGCGCGATGACTCCGGTCGAAAGTACGAAGTGTTCGATTGCGGGACGCGGACAACGAAAGCGAGCGGCCGATGAGCGCGTTGGCGTTGCCGGATACGTCGCCAAAGGCGGTCGTGGCGTTGCTGCCGGAGCCGGTGCGTCCGTATGCGGAGCTGGCGTTGCGCTATGTGCAGCATGGCGCGTTTCAGCGCTCGATGGCCCTGCTGGTCGCAGGTTCCAGCGCAGTCAGCGCGATGGAGGTGGGCTATGAGCACTACCGCGGAAGTTACTCGAACCCGGTGATGTACACGCCTGTGCTGCTCTCAGTGGCGCTGACGGGCGCGGCTGGGGCGGCGGTGTTCAGCAGCACAGCGACGCCGTGGCTGCGTTGGACAAGCTACGCGACGTTGATTGACGCTGCGATAGGGTTCGGCTTTCACATCCGTGGTGTGGCGCGCAAGCCGGGTGGATGGCGTTTGCCGGTGTACAACGTCGTGATGGGGCCGCCGTTGTTTGCGCCCCTGTTGTTCGGCACGGCGGCCTACCTGGGCGTGATTGCTTCCTATCTGCAACGCGAAGAGAATTACGCGGCATACGGGGGCGTGCGCTCCAAGGTGATCGAGATCGGCACGCGATTGCGCAAGCCTGATTTTCGAGACGACATCCGCATCGGGCGTTTTCAGAAGCACCTGTGCGTGGTGACCGCTGTGGGTGCGCTGGCCGTGGGTGGTGAGAGTTGGTACTCGCACTACAAGGACGACTTCAAGTTCAAGGTGCAGTGGTCACCGGTGCTGATGTCGCCGGTGCTGGCGGGCGCGGCGGTGTGGGCCATCAAGGACAAGCGCGCGGCGAATACGGTCTTGCCCCTGATGGCAGCAGCTGCGATGGTCAATGGCGTGGTGGGCACCTTTTATCACGTGCGCGGGATCATGCGGCGGCCGGGCGGGATGAAGAAGCCGCTCTACAACTCGCTGTATGGACCGCCGATCTTTGCGCCGATGCTGTTTGCCGCGGCGGGGCTGCTGGGCATGATGGCGTACCTGATGCGGCGGGAAAGGGAATGATGGCCTTCTCGTACCGTGTTGCTGCCGCGAGCAGGAATGCAGAGATCCTTCGCTGCGCTCAGGATGACGGCCGAGGAGTAGAGTGAGCATGATTTCAGGAGCTGCATTGAAGAAGCGTGAGCCGTTGACGGATCCGGAGAGCGGCGCGGTACTGCAGCCGCGCGAACAGCCTGGGTACTACGCCGGGTTCAGCACCTTGAGCCAGCAAAAGTACTGGGACGCGGAGACGCGACGCGTGGTGCTGGAGCGTGTGAACGGGCCGGCGAAGCCGACTCGCTTCTTTTCCTCCGAAGAAGCGCGCACGATGGAGGCCGTGGTGGACCGCATTCTGCCGCAGGACGATCGCGTGCCGGAGAAGCGCATCCCGCTGCTGCCCAGCCTGGATGAGCGGCTCCTTACCGGCAAGATGGATGGGTATCGCTACGCCGACATGCCTTCCGATCAGGAGGCCTACCGCATCGCCGCGCGGGCCTTCGAGATGATGGCGCAGCGCTTGCGCGGCAACGCCTTCCATGAACTGCCGACAATGCAGCAGGAAGCGTTGTTGAAGTCGATCCATGATGGAGATCCGGCGGAGGCGCGCGAGGAGTGGGCCAAGATGAACGTCGACCGCTTCTGGACGATGCTGGTCGGCGATGTGTGCTCGGTGTACTACGCCCATCCGTGGGCATGGGACGAGGTAGGGTACGGCGGGCCGTCGTACCCGCGCGGCTACATGCGGCTGGAGGAAGGGCAGGCAGAGCCGTGGGAGGTGCACGAGCAGCGCTATCCATGGGCTCCCCCGGCGGACACGCTGAGCGGCGTGGAAGAGCTGCATGGGTCAGGCAAGAAGCATCAGTCGGGCGACGAAGGGGGCACGCATTGAGCTTGTTTGGATTTGGTGCCGGCAATGGGTCGAGCCCGTCACCGCTGGGTGGGGCGTTTGAAGCGCCCAAGGACGATAAGAAGTGGCTTGGGCCCATGCAGCAGATCAAGGTGCCGCCGCGGCGTTTCAAGGACAACGAGGCCGTTGACTTTGCGATTGTCGGTGTGGGGTCTGCGGGTGGCGTGCTGCTGCAGCGGCTGGCGCGCGCGGGGTTCAAGGTGGTGGGCTTTGAGGCCGGGCCGTTTTGGGATACCGAACGCCAATGGGTGAGCGACGAGGAAGGCTCGCACCAGCTGTACTGGAATGACCTGCGCATCACGGGTGGCGAGCACCCGCTGGCGTTGGGTTCAAACAACAGTGGCAAGGGTGTGGGTGGCGGTAGCGTGCACTGGGCAAGCTTTGTGCCGCGGTTCCATCCTTCAGACTTTGAGGTCTACACGCAGGATGGGGTCGGGGCGGATTGGCCGATCGACTACGCGGACATTGAGCCCTACTACGAGCTGCTGGAGCAGGAGATGCCGGTGGCAGGCCCGGCCTACTATCCGTGGGGCAAGCCGCACGGGCACCCATACGGCCCGCACCCGATGGGTGGGGTGGGCGATGTACTGATCAAGGGCTGCACGGCGCTGGGCATTCCGGTGAGTGCGGGTGGGCCGGTGGCCATCCTGTCGGCTTCGCGGGGGGATCGCCCGCACTGCATCTATCGCGGCTTCTGCATTCAGGGGTGCAAGGTGGGCGCGAAGGCGTCGACGCTGGTGACGCATGTGCCGGACGCTCTGGCCAACGGGGCGGAGATTCGCGACTACGCCATGGTGTCGCGTGTGTCGATGAGCAAGGATGGCCGTGCGGATGGGGTGGTGTACTTCGACGAAACGGGTAAGGAGTGCTTTCAGCGGGCGAAGGTGGTGATTGTCTGCGGGTATGCGATCGAGACGCCGCGGTTGCTGCTGAACTCGGCGTGCCGAGGGCATGAGAACGGCTTGGCGAACTCGTCGGGGACGCTGGGCAAGTACCTGATGGCGCAGGCCGGCAACGTGATCCTGGGGCGGTTTGAGGAGCTGGTGCGGATGTACAAGGCACCGCCGGCGCATGCCCTGACCGAGGAGTTCTACGAGACCGACCCGAAACGTGACTTCGCGCGTGGCTTTGCTATCCAGACCGTCGGGCCGTTGCCGGTGGCGTTCAGCAAACAGCTGGCGGCGGCCAAGGGCGTGTGGGGATGGGGCATGCGGCGCAACATGATGGACTACAACCACTGGTGCGCGCTGGGGCTGCTGGGCGAGATTTTGCCGTGGCAGGACAACAAGGTGGAAGTCGCCGATGGCAAGGACGGCCGGCACGACGCCAAGGACCGCTTTGGCCTGCCGGTGGCGCAGGTGACGTTCAACCTTCATGACAACGACAAAAAGCTGATCGAGTTCGGCAAAAACAAGACGATGGAGGTGATATGGGCGGCGGGCGCCAAGGAAGTCGTGCAGGAAGCGCGCTATGCCCACCTTGTCGGCGGGGCACGGATGAGCGCGACGCCTGACGCGGGCGTTTGCGACAAGTTTGGCCGCACGTGGGACGTCGAGAACCTGTTTGTGATGGACGGCAGCGTGATGCCGACGCAGGGCTCGGCGAACCCGGGGCTGACGATCCAGGCGCTGGCGGCGCGCACGGCGGACTACCTGATCTCGCAGCACGAGGCCATTTTTGCGGGGGGCAGCCGCGATTTGACGACGCCGCCGGTGCGCAAGAGCCTGTGCCCGCCGGGGACGTTTCTGCACGGGGTGCCGCACCTGCGCTAGGCCCGGCGATCCCGAAACGGGAAAAGGGGACAGTGCGCCTTTACGGTTTCTTTACGACTTGCGCAGGCGCACTTTACAACGCCCGTTAAGATAGTCCATGGTGCGCTTTGCGCGCTGAGGAACTTTGGAAGATCATGTCTCTCTTTGACATTCTTTTGGGCAAGCCGCTCCGGACCAGCGATGAAGCACATGAACACATTGGGGTAGCTGCCGGTATCCCCATCTTCGGCCTGGATGGACTGACCAGCGCAGCCTACGGGCCCGAGCAGGCGATGTACCTGTTGATCCCGTTGGGGCTGGCCGGGGTGCAGCAGCACCTGCTTCCGATCTTTGCGGCCATCCTGATCCTGCTCACCATTCTGTAT
>CAXTRU010000221.1:4296-6257 GCA_964246665.1 uncultured Acidobacteriaceae bacterium | reverse complement strand
GAAGCGGTGCGGTAAAGCCGCTTGCCTCGGGCTCGTTTTACGGCACGGCTGAAGCCGTGCCCTTCCGAGTACGGGGGCATGGGCGGGCTGAATGGAATAATGGGGAGCGGTGCTGATTCCAGCGCCGAACGTGCGTGATGGATACCTTTCTCGGCCGGTTCAAGAATCCGTTGGTGTTGTTGGCCGTGGTGCTGGTGCAGACCTTGTGGCTGGCGACGCAGGTGCAGCATCCGCTGCGGCCGGGGCTGGGCTTTTCGAGCGGGGAAGACAGCCACAAGGTGACGTTGTTGCGGCAGTGGGCGATGTTTGTGGCGGCCCCGGTGGAGCGGGCGGCTCACGGGACCGGCCGCGGTGTGCGGTACGTGTGGACGAACTATGTGGACCTGCGCGGGGCGCGGACGCAGAACACAGAGTTGAAGAGTGAGGTCGCGCGGCTGCGGTTGGAGCAGGCGGCCTTTGCGCAGGACGCGGCCGAGGGCCGCCGGCTGCAGACGCTGCTGCAATTCAAGCAGCACTACGTAACCCAGACCGTGGCGGCGCAGGTGATTGGGACCTCGGGGTCGGACCGGTCGCATGTGTTGTGGATCGACAAGGGGTTAGCCGATGGCCTCAAACCCGAGCAGGCCGTGATCACGCCGGATGGCGTGGTGGGCAAGCTGCGCGACGTGATGCCTCATACGGCGCAACTGCTGCTGATCAATGATCCGAACTCGGGTGGCGGGGTGATTTTGCAGTCGACGCGGATGCGCGCGATCATCCGTGGCACCGCGGCGGGTGAGGTCGAGATCAATAATCTGACCGCGGACGAGCGCATCAAGGCCGGCGAGCGGGTGATCACCTCGGGTGGGGACCAGGTGTTTCCGCGCGGGTTGCCGGTGGGGACGATCGCGTGGATTGAGCCCGACGCCAAGCACCAGCCGTACACGATGATTCACATCAAGCCCGCGGCCAACCTACGCCAGTTGGAAGAGGTGCTGGTGATCACGGGTACTGATGCGGCGTTGCCGCCGGCGGCGCAGAGCGATGCCGACGTGGCCCAAGCCGCTGCTGCTGAGAACCAGCGCGCGGCGGACCTGGTGGCGGCACGGTTGCCGAGCGTACATGACGGCGAGACCGGCGGCAAAGATGGGGCTGCGGCAGTTACCGGGGCGGAGTCCAGCAAGGCCGCGGCCGCAGCGGGGGAGACCCCCGGGCCGGTGCCGGGCGTGCCGAATTCAGGGATGCCGAAGGTGAGGCCGCCGGTGCATGCGGACCGCTACTCGCCGGGGTCAACGCCGAGTGCCGAAGATCTGACGCCGGGCGCGCCGAAGCAATAGAGGGCCGCGGTTCTCCGAGCGTGGTACCGGTGCCTGTCGAGGTGCGAGCACGAGTTGTCGAGGTTCGGGGCGGGCGATTGCGGCTTTGACGGGTGAGCGAGTCCAGTATGCTCAGAGTCGACGCAACCCTGATGCCTGAGCATAGTTACACCTCGCGGCGCGAGCTTGAACAATACCATTTCCACCCGCTGGTGACGGTGCTGGCGCCGCTGCTGTGCGTGCTGGTGGGGGCCATGCTGCCTCGCATTTGGCCCAAGCTGGATGTGCTGGATCTGCCGTTGATTGCGACGGTGTTCTTTGCTGTGTCGCGGCGCAGCCCTGTGGCGGGCACGTTGACAGGTACAGCGATCGGGTTGCTGCAGGATGCTTTCACGGATCTGCCCTTTGGGGTGAACGGCATTGCGAAGGCGGTGATTGGTTACCTCGCGGCGAGCCTGGGGTTTGCGATCGACGTGGACAACATCCTTAACCGCGTGCTGATGAACTTCGTCGCCAGCCTGCTGCAGAGCGCGATTCTGTACCTGATTACGCGGCGTCTGCTGGGCGATGTGACGGTGCAGCTACGGCCCGTGTATGAGTTGATCCGTGCCGGGGTGAATACGGCGGTGTCGATTCCCATCTTTCTGGTGCTGGACCGGTTTAAGG